>JALYGY010000181.1 GCA_030776865.1 Actinomycetota bacterium
CCGTCATGAGCCCGTGGTTGGAGACGATCAACAGCGGGGGATCCTCTCTCAGGTCGGCGGCTGCGGCACGGGCGAAATTCCGCAGGATGCGCCTCTGGGCGGCGATGGTCAGGCGCGGAAACGCATCTATGAGGCGCTGGCCAACCCTCGCCAGGACCGGGTAGCGCAGCGCCCGGCGCCAGGAGTCCTTGTGGAACCTGTCGAGCCGGATGACACCCAGGTCCTTCATGTAGTCCGAGACGCGCAGCTCGAAACGCCCGGGGTAGTGGCGTTCTATGGCCTCGGACATCGCATGCGCGCCCGCCACGTGCCCCCCTCCGGCGGCGATGGTGGCGAAGAGGATCTCGGGCCTCCTGTGCTCCCTCATCGAGGCTCCATACTAAGCCACCCCGCCTGACCGTACCACCGGGCTGTGCGTTCCAGACCCTCGAAGAGCGAAACCTCCGCCTGCCACCCCAATGCTTTCTCTGTAGGGGAGGTGTCGCACGTCCAGGTGTTGACGGCCAGGTCTCTCCCCCGGCGCTCGTCGAAGACGGGAAGCGCCGAAAAGGGTCTCGCCGCCAATTCGGCCGCCCGTCCCGCCAGCATGAAGGCCGTGGCGGGCAGACGAACGGCGCGTACCCGCCGCCCGAGAGCCTTCTCCAGCCCGGCGACGACATCCTTCCATGTGTAGCGCCCCTTCTCGGCTACCGGGAAGGGGCCAAAGCCAACGGGTTCGCGAGCCGCAGCCAGTGCCGCCCCGGCTACGTCGGTAGCGTAGACGGGTTGCAGGAGGTTCGGCCCGGAAGGGATCGGCAGCCAGCCGCCGCGCGCTAGTTTGAAGAGGGGCAGGAGGTCGGTGTCGCGGGGACCGTAGACGGCGGCCGGACGGAGGGCTACGGCCTCCATCTGCCCGCCAAGAGAGCGGAGGCGCGCTTCGCCCTCGAGTTTGCTCCTACCGTAGGCGCTCTCGGGGTGGTCGCGGCCGCCTTTCGTCAGGTCGTCCGGTCCGCGGGCGGCGAGGCTGCTGATCAAGACGAAGCGGCGCACCCCGGCCCCGAGCGCTGCATCGGCGAGCCTCCTGGTGCCCCCGGCGTTGACCGAGTAGTAATCCTTCGCCCGCCGAGCCCTGGTTATCCCCGCCGCGTGGACGACCAGGTCGGCATTCCTTACCGTCCGGGAAAGGTCCTGCGCTCCACCCTTCAGGTCGAGCGGCACGCGCTCGACCGGGAGGCCGGAGAGCCAGCGCAGATCGCTCGAGGCGCGCACGCCGCAGAGCACCTCGTAGCCCGCCTCGGCGAAGGCCCGCGCGATGTGGCTGCCGACAAACCCCGTCGCCCCGGTGAGGAGCACCCGGTCGGGCATGGCCTATAGCTCCTTCTGGTAGACCCGGTAAGTCTTGTAGTGCTTTGCTCCGCCAGCCTCGATGACGTGGTTCATCGCCCGGTTGTCCTCGAGCGTCCACGAGGCTTCGCACCGCTGATAGCCCCTGGCGAGGACGCGCTCGTAGAGCTCGTGGATCATCGCCAGCTCGAAGCCCCTGTCGCGATACTCCGGCGCGACGCCCAGTATGGGGAGGCGCAGCTGATCGATTATCCTGTTGCGCCCCAAAAAGTAAAAGATGCCGAACGGCAGGAGCCGCCCGCGCATCCGCTTGAAGACCTGGTTGGCGTCGGGCAGGAGGACGGTTATCCCGGCCAGCTCGCCGCCCACCTCGGCCAGAGCGACGAGCTCCGGGTCGAGGATCATCTTGAACTCCTTGGCGAGGTGGTCGAACTCCGCGTCTGTATACCTCACGAAGCCCCAGTTCCTCTCCCAGGAACGGTTGTAGAGATCCCTGAAGCGCTCGAGCTCCTCGTCCCAGCGCTTCATGTCTACGGGCCGTATCCTTAGGTCGCTGTGGCGCTTGCGGACCCGCGCCGCTAAGCGTCCGATCTTCTTTACCTCCCATTCCCGATCGAAGATCCAGGCGTAGAGGTCCTTGGCCTTGCCGTAGCCGAGGGCCTCGACGTAGCGTGGGTACTCGGGCGGGTTGTAGGGCATCATCAGATAAGGGTCGGAGTCGAAGGCGTCGATGAGGAGGCCCGCGCTGTAGTTCATGGAGGGATTGGCCGGACCACGGACCGCTTCACGGCCCAGCTTCTGCGCCCGCTCCTCGACGCGGGCCAGCAGTACTTTCCCTGCCTCCTCGTCCTCCGCCTCGAAAAAGCCGAAGAACAGGAGGTTGTCGTCGTGGGTCTGGTTGTGGTTGTCATCGTCGATGGCGGCGATGCGCCCGACGGTCTTGCCGTCGCGCACGGCCAGAAAGAGGTTCAACCGCGCGTGCTCGTAAAAAGGGTTCTTTCCGGGGTCGAACTGTTCGCGCTCGGAGACGAGTAGCGGCGGGACCCAGTGGGGGTCGCGGCGATACCTTGCGAAGGGGTATTTGATAAAGCGCTTGAGGTCGGCGCGGGACCCGACGGCCTGGATCCTGGTGGGGCCCACGCCGCGGGGGCTTAACCGATCACGCCCAGGCCCCGGCCGACCGTTGCGAAGGCCTCGACCAGGCGTTCGATCTGCTGAGGGGTGTGATTGGCGTTGACGCTGGTGCGGATGATGCTCTGTCCGGGGGGCACGCCCGGGGGCAGCGCAGGGGTAGTGAAGATCCCCGCCTCCCACAAACCCTTCCAGAAGACCACGGTCAGCTCGTCGGGGCCGATCAGAACCGGCACGATCTGGGTCTCCGAGCCTAAAGTGTCGAAGCCCAAAGCACTGAGTCCTTTGCGCAACTGCGTGGCGTTCTCTTGCAGCCTCCTTCGGTGCTCGGGCTCGGTCTCCATGATGTTCAGGGCCTCGAGCGCCACCGCCACCTGCATCGCCGGGAGGGCTGCGGTGAAGATAAAAGGGCGCCCGTGGTGCTTGACGTAGTTGATCACCGCCCTCGGGCCCGCCATGAACCCGCCCACGGAGGCGAACGACTTCGAGAAGGTCCCGATTATGAGGTCGATCTCCTTCTCCAGGCCGAAGTGTTCCGGGGTCCCCCGACCGTTCTCGCCCAGCACGCCGGTAGCGTGCGCATCGTCCACGGCTATTCGGGCGTCGTACTTGCGAGCCAGCTCCACGATGCCCGGTAAATTCGCGATATGACCGCTCATGGAGAAGACGCCGTCGGTGACGATCATGCGCCCGCCCGGCTTGCCCGCATCCCTGGCGAGCAGCCGCTCCAGATCTTCGAGGTCGTTGTGCCGGTACTTGCGCAGCGTGCCGAAGGAGAGCCTCGCCCCGTCGTAGAGGCTGGCGTGGTCCTCGCGGTCGAGGTAGAGGATGTCCTGACGGCCGGTCAGGGCGCTCAGGACCGCCAGCATTCCGAGAAAGCCGGTGCTGAATGTCAGGGCCGCATCGGCCTCGAAGAATTCGGCCAGGCGCCGCTCGAGCTCCTCGTGGAGGGCGAGGGTACCCGTCAGGTAGCGCGAGCCGGTACAGCTCGTGCCGTATTTGTCGAAGACCGCGACCGCCGCCCTCTCGAGGCGGGAATCCTGGGTCAGCCCCAGGTAGTCGTTGGAGCCGGTGATGATCATCTCCCGCCCGTTCACCTTGACGGTGCCGCCGTACTGCTCGGCTATCGGCTTGAAGTAGGGGTAGATCCCTGCGGCCATCGCCTCGTCGGCGCGGGTGAACCTGAAGGCCTTGTCGAAGATGTCTCCGGCGCGCGCCGAAGCCTCCTCTGGCTCCTGCGCGGGGTGCTCCACAAGATGGTTAAGCTTCGCGTGCTCCGACAAGCCAACCCTCCACAAGTAGACAAAAAGCTCTCTCTAAGGGTATCCGAGGTGTGCGCGTCACTCCGAAACTATAGAACACGCATCGAGAAGATACTAGGAGAAGACTCTAGCTCCAGCGTGGGGTGATGACGTCGTCCACCTGCAAAAAGAGGAAGTGGTCGAAGTAGTAGTGGATCAAGAGCGCCGAGAGCACCACCGCGTAGAACGAGAAGTAGTGCTGCTCGGCGAAGTTGCCGCCGAAGGTCCCGAGCAGCATGTTCGCGCCGAGGACGAGCAGGTAGGCGAGCGCGGCCGCTAGGGTGAACAGGAAGCACATCCAGTAGAGGCTGCGCCCGCTCCTGGAGACCCGCGCCACGTACTCCGAGCCGATGAGGCCGCGCTCGGCCCGCACCTGGTTGAGGTAGAGCACGACCGCGAGGTACTGGAAGGAGTGCCAGGTGTTCAAGCCCTGGAAGGCCACGTCGAGGTTCGGCAGCGCCGGTGTGACGAAGAAGAGGAGTGCCGCAAGGCTCATGTGCAGCGTCTTCGGGATGTGCAACAACCCGACCCGCCACTCCCAGAGTGTCTTGACGATAAAGGCGGCAAGAAAAGCGAAGAAGCCCGCAGCGGCGAGCGGGCCGAGCCACTCGAACTTGAGAAACTCCGGGAACAGCAGCGCCCTTCCGCCGGTCTCGAAGCCGTGGCTCGAGAGATTGTGACCGAAGATCACGAGCGGCGCGCCGGTGAACTTGAAGGTGGCTATCGGGTAGAGGCTCGTCATGAGGAGTCCGTAGTCTATGACCCTCGAGACGAGCTGCCACCGGGCGAGGTTCGGGGCCCTGCCCCGCGGGTCCTTGAAGCGGTAGGAGTCCGCTATGTAGGCCGCCTGGTGAATGACGTGCACCGACGCCCAGAAGAAGAAGATGGTAACGAGGAGGGTGAGGTTGATGATAGCGAGCGAGACGACCAGGACCGGCATGAGCAGGGCCCCCCAGGTGTAGCGCCGGTATCGCTCCCTGAAGTGCGGCTCCATAAAGGTCATGGTGTAGGTGGCAAACAGGTGCGGTCCCCCGATAAAGGCGGTGACGACGAGGTCCACGACCACGTTCGAGAATCCGCCGAGCTGAGAGAACAGGTGCGGGAACACCAGCAGTACGCTCGAGAAGATAATGAATACGAGGTCGTAGAAGGGCGAGACGAGCCACATGTCTTTCGAGGAGATCCGCGGCGTAGCGGTGGTTGCAGACAGGGTCGTCAAGGCGACTACCGTCCTCGGGAACGGGCCGAGCGCTGAAGACTCGTAACTTTCGCTTCACACATTTGGTGGTTTATTCTATAAACCCTGCTCGCGCCTTTGCAATGCCCCGGCTGACGGCGTCTAGTAGAGTCTGTTCTATGGACGCGCGACACGTGATCATAGTCGGCGGCCCCGAGACGGGCGACGAGCTGCTCGCGATCGTGCTGGACGACGGTGAGGCGATACCGCTCTTCGACTCCGTGGAGGAGGCCGAGGTGTTTCTGACTTCTACAGGAGAATTCGGCGAGGACTGGCGGGCGCAGGAGGTGTCGGCGCGGGAGTTGATCGAGCTCCTCGAGTACCAGGGCGAAGAGGTCGAGTACGTAGCCCTGAGCCCACCGCCCGAGAACCTCGAGGGCGGGATGGAGGTGCAGGTGATCTACCGCGAGATCCTCACCGATCTTCTGCAACGTCAGACGGCCCATCAGCCGTCAGGGAGCAAGGGATTCTGGCGGCGCCTCTTTGGCCGCTAGGAAACGAGGTCGATAGGCCGGCGAGCGTGGCGTCCTCTGCAGCGTAGTCGAAGAGGGCGAGGTCCACCTTCTCCGGCGGATTTGCCAGCTCCCACTCTACTGTCTTCCGGAGAGCCGCGCCGCGCGGCACGGCCTCTCGATAGCCTAGCTCCCGGCGGATACGGGTGGTGTCCGCGACCCAGTACTGTGCCGTGTCCAGCCCCCAGTCGAGGTGCTTCGGCAGAACGTATCCGGGGACGGCCACCACCTCGCCATCCCACCCGGCGGCGGCCCCGATCTCCCTCACCCACCCGGCCCACGGCGGGGGATCTGCCTCGCCAACGTTGTAGACACGCCCGGCGGCGTGCTCGTCGGTAACGGCGAGCGCGATGGCGAGGGCGACGTCCTCGACGTAGCCGTGCGTCCAGCGCCACGAGGCCATGCCCTCCCCGATCAGGATGGCGGGCCGCCCCTCGTCCATGCGCTTGAGGTACTGGAACAAACGGTGCTGGTAGTCGCCCGGTCCGTACACCGCAGGTAGCCGCAGGACCGTGCCGGGCAGGTCGGGGTCCCCCATGACGACCCTCTCGACGAGGATCTTCTCGTAATCCGCCACCCCCTCCCGCTCGTAGGGGTAGAGCTTCTCGCGCAGCGGGGCGTCCTCCGAGAGTGGGATCCTATCCGGCGGGCCAGGGCCCCTGCGGGTGACCCTGTCGTAGGCCCGGTAGACATCCTGGCTGCTTATGGCCACGGTTCGGCGGGCGATGCCCCTGAAGGCAGCGACCAGACCGCGGGCGTCCACCTCGTTCATCGGGATCATGTCGAGCACCACTTCGGGAGCGAAGCGCCTGAACTCGCTCCCGAAGTCCCCCAGGCTCTGCCGGTCGCCCCGGATATGTTTCACAAGGGGCGGTAGATCCGCCTCCGTCCGACCCCTATGGAACAAGACTACCTCGTGACCGGCCTCGGCCAGCCACCCTAATACATGAGGACCGATGAAGTTGGTGCCGCCAACGATAAGGACCCTCATCTTCTCGTCAGAGCGGCGACTTCCTCGGGGGTGAGATCATCGCGGCGCGGGACGCCCAGAGTCACGCGCCGCACGAATCCGGCGCCCGCAGGCCGGGGGTGGTAGAAAGGGAAGGTGAGGAGCGCGTAGCGCCCCGACCCGCGCCTGCGGGCGGGGCGGTGCTCGATCCAGAGCAGCGGACGCGGTAGATCCGGCAACCCATCGGCGAAGTGCTCGAGGATGACCTCCGCCGCGAGCTGGGCTGCCATCTCGGAGACGCCGGCGCCCCCTACCCCCGGCAGCTCCTCGCAGATGATTACGGGAGCGTCGCGCGCCTCGCCCTCGTAGATCCGGATCCAGCAGCACCCCGCCCCGAAAGCGTACCCCCTCCGGTGCCGTATGTACTCGTGCGTCAGGTTCATCCCCGGCCTCTACCCCTGTCTACGCCCCCAACCTCACGTAGCGCCACCAATCGCCGAACACGTCAGCCAGGGCCCCCTATCCCCGTCGGCCGCCTTCCTCCGCCGCAATACCCTCCCTCGGCCGGCTGACAACCCGGTCCGCGACGCCGTATTCGACGGCCTCCTGAGCCCCCATTATGTAGTCGCGGTCGGTGTCGCGCTCGATCTTCTCGAAGGATTGTCCCGTCGCCTCGGACAGGATCCCGTTCAACCTGCGCTTGGTGCGTATGAGCTCTCTGGCGTGTATCTCTATGTCAGATGCCTGCCCCCCAGGCCCCCCCTGCGTCCACGGCTGGTGTATGAGAACCCGCGTGTTCGGCAACACGTTGCGCTTGCCCCTCGAGCCCGCAGCGAGCAGAACCGCCGAGATCGAAGCCGCCATCCCCAGGGCCGTCGTCGCCACGTCCGCGTTTATGAACCGCATCGTGTCGTAGACCGCGAGCCCCGCAGGGACGCTCCCACCCGGGGAGTTTATGTAGAGGTTGATGTCCTGCTCGGGGTCCTCGCTGTCAAGGTGCAGAAGCTGCGCAATGATCGTGTTCGCCACCCCATCGTCCACCGGCGTCCCCAGAAAGATGATCCGGTCGTTCAACAACCGCGAATAAATGTCCATTGCCCGCTCCCCCCGCGGCCCCTGCTCCACCACATAGGGAACAACCATCCCCGGCTCATGACCCATCGGGACAACCTCCTTCTCGAACACCAATAGGCTATACTCCCTCAAGGTAACATTGTTGCAGTGTTTTAGCAAGTGTTTTGCAGTGTTTTGGGGGTGAGGCTATGGATCTCCCGCATTTGCGGAATTTGCGGCGGCGGGCGGTAATGAGCCAGGAGGATCTGGCGGAGAGGAGCGGGGTGGCGCGGGACACCATCTCCAAGCTGGAGAGCGGGCAGCGCGGGGCGTATCCGTCCACGATCCGCAAGCTCGCAGCCGGTCTCGACGTGGAGCCGCGGATGCTGGTCGGCGGGGTCGAGTATCTAGAAGAGGAACCTGCGGAAGACGCTTCCAAAAAGCAAGAGAGCGTCGAGGACAGAAAGATCGGGTTCTAAAGCGGTAGTCAATGAAATTGGATCACCCCTCCGATGTCTACTATTAAGCATAGCGCCGTAAGCTTCGGAACGCCCGCCATGCCCCCGCCAGACGTGGGAAGCAGCATAGGTCCAATATCACTGCACAATGCTCTAGGGGGACGGGGACGAGTCTGGCGCTGCTGGGAGCCCTGCGGGTCCGCCGGGTAGCGAGTTACTCCTTGCGGTAGGGTTTGCCGATGGCAGCGGGAGCGATGGCGCGGCCGCCGAAGGCGGCGAGGACGATTATGGTGAGGAGGTAGGGGAACATCTCGACGAACTCGATGGGCACGGCCTCCAGGCTCACGCCGAAGGTGATGGCCTGGGTGAAGCCCACGATGAGGGGCAACGCCAGGACGCCGACCGGGTGCCAGCGGCCGAAGATCAGGGCGGCCAGCGCGATAAAGCCGCGGCCGCCGGTCATGCCTTCGGTAAAGGCGGAGAGCAGGCCCATAGAGAGGTACGCGCCGCCGAGGGCGGCCAGGATGCCCGAGAGCCCCACACCGTAGTAGCGCATCCTCGCGACGCTGACGCCCGCGGTGTCCACCGCTTCGGGGACCTCGCCGGTGGCCCGCAGCCTGAGGCCGAAGGGTGTGCGGAAGACGACGAAGTAGGTTACGGGGACGAGGATGTACATCAGGTAGACGAGGATGCTCTGGTCAAAGAGGGCTTTGCCTATTATGGGGATGTCGGAGAGCAGGGGGATGGCGACCGACTCGAAGCCCTCCACGCGGGGTGAGGTACCACCGGAGCCGAAGATCACGACCATCAGGAAGCCCGTGCCGCCTAAGGCGAGCAGGTTGATGGCGGTGCCGGAGATGATCTGGTCCGCCTCGAAGGTTACGCACATCAGGGCGTGGATCAGGGCGAAGAGAAGCCCGGCCCCGACCGCCGTAAAGAGGCCGGCGAGCGCGCTCCCACTCAGGTTCGCACCGACGACACCGGCGAAGGCGGAGATCAGCATGAGCCCCTCCAGCCCGATGTTCACGACCCCCGAACGCTCGCTGAAGAGTCCGCCAAGAGCGGCGAAGACCAGCGGTGTGGCGATGCGGATGGTGGCCTGCAGGAAGGGGCCTATGGAGCCGAGGAAGTCCACCACCGCTATCCGAGTCCCTTCTCCAGGTGGGTTCCCGAGACGAAATCTCTGGCGCGCTTGCCGACTATCAGCTCCACCAGCTTGGTGGCGGTGACGAGCAGCAGGATCACGGCGAGCAGGACGTTTGCCAATTGCAGGGGCACGTCGGTGGCGAACTGCATCTCCTGGGCGCCCGAGAAGAGGCCTCCGAAGAGCAGGGCGCCGAGCACCACCCCGACCGGGTGGTTTCGCCCGAGCAGGGCGACCCCGATGCCGTTGAACCCCAGGTTTGAGACCCAGGGCACGTCCATGTTGCCGTAGACTCCGAGGATCTCGACGCCGCCGCCGAGGCCCGCCATAGAGCCCCCGATGGCGAGCGCCAGAACCGTGTTCAGCCCGAGCTTCATGCCCGCGTAGTTCGCCGCCCCCGGAGAGAGGCCGACGGCCCGGATCTCGAACCCGCGCCGCGTCCGCCACAGGAGCAGGTAGACCGCCACCACCGCGAGGAGGGCTATGAGGATGCCGTAGTTCGCCCGCCCGAGCGCGGTGCTGATGATCGGAATGCGGGCCGCGTAGTCTATGGTTTCGGTGCCGGGGATGGGTCCCTTCTGCCGGAGCGGGTGTTGGGCGAAGTAGTACGCCAGGTTGATCGCGACGAAGTTAAGCATGATCGTGGTGATCACCTCGTGCGCGCCGAACCTCGCCTTGAGCGCCCCCGGGATGGAGCCCCACATAAAGCCCGTGATCAGGCAGGCCACAAGGGTTATCGGTATCGCGAGGGGGCCAAGAAAGCCCAGAGAGACCCCGAGCCAGGCCGCCGTTACGGCCCCGATGTATAGCTGTCCCTCGCCGCCGATGTTGAACAGCCCGGCCCGGAAGGCCACGGCCACGGCGAGACCGGTGAAGATCAGGGGGGTAGTGTAGAGCAGGGTCCGGCCGATGCTGGTAGCTGAGCCGAACGCCCCCCCGATGAGAGCGGCGTAGCCCGCGATGGGATTGTTGCCGGTCGCCAGCACGATCACCGCCCCGATCACAAAGGAGAGGAGGATGGCGATCAGAGGGAACACCAGGGCTCCGGCGGTGTTGCCCAGCGCCACGCGGAAAGCCGGGTTTTGCTCTGTCTCGCGTTGCCTGGGTTCCTCGCTCACGCGCTCTTCTCATCCCGACCGGCCATCAGGAGGCCGAGTTGCTCGTCGGTTGCGTCGGGCCCGAGCTCGCCGACTATCCTGCCCGCGTAGATCACGACTATGCGGTCGGAGAGGGAGCGTATCTCCTCCAGCTCCAGCGAGATGAGGAGGATGGCCTTGCCCTCCGAGCGCTGCTCGAGGAGCTGGCGGTGGATGAACTCTATGGCCCCGACGTCCACGCCGCGCGTTGGCTGGGAGGCGATGATTACGCCGGGGTCGCCGGAGAGTTCGCGGGCCAGGACGGCCTTCTGCTGGTTGCCTCCGGAGAGGGAGCCGGCGCGGGCGTCCGGGTCCGGCGGGCGCACGTCGTAGTCGCGCAGGGTTTCGGCGGCGCGACGACGCATTATCCTGGGGAAGATCCAACCCCACTTGGAATACGGCGGCTCGTCGTAGGTCTTGAGCGCGTTGTTCTCGTACAGGGCGAAGTCCTGCACCAATCCCTTGGTCCCCCGGTCCTCGGGCACGTAGGCGAGCCCCCGCTCCTGGCGGGCGTCCGCCCCCAAAGAGGTCACGTCCTCACCGTCCAGGTACACCCTGCCGCTCTCGACGGGGCGGGTGCCGGCCAGGGCCTCGGCGAGCTCCGTCTGGCCGTTGCCGTCCACGCCCGCGACCCCCAGTATCTCCCCGGAGCGAACCGAGAGGCTCACGCGGTCGACCGCCTTGGCGCCGGTCTCCGAGAGGACGACGAGTTCCTCGGCAGCCAGGCGCGTCTCGTCACCGGTCTTTGTCCACTCCTTCTCGACCCGCAGGAGCACCTCCCGGCCGACCATCAGGCGAGCCAGCTCGCCCTCGTTCGTCTTCGCGACGTCCACGGTGTCCACCACGCGGCCGTCGCGGATTATGGTAATGCGGTCGCCGACCCCAAGCAGCTCGCCGAGCTTGTGGGTGATCAGGATGATGGAGAGCCCGTCGGCCACGAGCTCCTTCAGGACGCCGAAGAGGTCCTCGGTCTCCTGGGGGGTCAGGACGGCGGTCGGCTCGTCGAGGACGAGTATGCGGGCTTCGCGGTAGAGGGTTTTCAGGATCTCGACCCGCTGCTGCACCCCGACGGAGAGGTTCGCGACTCGCGCTCGTGGGTCCACCCTCAGGCCGTAGCGCTCCGAGAGCTCCTCGGTAGCCCTGACGGCTCTTTCAAGGTCCAGGGTGACGCCCTTGCGGGGCTCGGCGCCCAGGACGATGTTCTCGGCGACGGTGAGGCGTGGGATCAGGGTGAAGTGCTGGTGGACCATGCCGATGCCCCGCTCGACGGCGTCTTTCGGGTCCCGGATCTCGACCTTCTCGCCGTCCACGAAGATCTCGCCCGAGTCCGGCGAATAGAGGCCGTAGAGGATCTTCATCAGGGTGGACTTGCCGGCTCCGTTCTCGCCCAGTAGACCCAGGATCTCCCCCCGGCGCAGAACGAGAGATATGTCGTCGTTGGCTGTGACCGGGCCAAAGCGTTTGGTCACGCCCCGCATCTCCAGGACGACCGGGCCCCCGGCGGCCCCGGCCGCTGCTCTATCCGCTCTGTTCTCGGCCAAGTGGAGACGACTCCGCTATTGCGGCGTGTCGGGAACCTTTATGTCGCCGTTGATGATCCCTTCCCTGGCCTTGTCTACCTCGTCCTTGACTTTCTGGGGGACTACATCGTCGAAGCGGCCGAACGGGGCGAGGGAGAGACCGCCCTCCTTGAGGCCGCGGTCTACGGTCGTGCCCTTGGGCTCCCCACCTTCGGAGACGCCCTTTATGGTTCCGTAGACAGCGTTGTCCACCCGCTTGACCACGGAGGTCAGTATGGGCGCTTCCTTGAACAGCTTGGCCTGGTCGAGGTCGACCCCGATAGCGAAGATCTTCTCCTGCTTGGCCGCGTCGAAGAGGCCCGCGCCGGTGTTGCCCGCCGCGTGGTAGACGATGTCGGCGCCCTGACTGATCTGCTGCAGGCTGATCTCCTTGCCCCGGGCCGGGTCGTTGAACGCCTCGGGCGTGGACCCCGCGTACTTGACCAGCACCTCGCAGTCCGGACACACCGACTCGACGCCGGCCTCGTAGCCAGCCTGGAACTTCTCGATCAGGGGTCCCGTCTGTCCGCCCAGGAAACCGACTATCTTCTCGTCAGAGGTGGTGTACTCGGTGTCTTCCTGGGTCATAAGCCCGGCCACCACCCCGGCCAGATAGCTTCCCTCCTGCTCCCGGAAGACCAGGTCTATGGTGTTCGGGGTATCAACCACCGAGTCGACGATCGCGAACTGGGTTTCCGGGAACTGCTCGGAGACCTGGGTGAGGTCCTCCGTCATCAGGAACCCAACGGCTATGACCGGGTTGAACCCGGACTCGGCGAGCTGGGTTAGGTTGTCCGTGTAGTCCGTCGGGGCGGTGGACTCCAGATAGTCACCCTTCACGCCCAGATCCTTCTCGGCCCGCTGGAGCCCGGCGTAGGCAGAATCGTTGAAGCCCTGGTCCCCCAAGCCCCCGACGTCTAGCACGAGCCCCGGTTTCACGTTGGCCCCGCCGCCTCCGCCGCCCTGACCTCCCCCACCGCCGCCGCCACCACCGCAGCCGACCGCTATCAGCGCCAGAGCCAGGATCAACGAGATCGACACTGTCGTGGTGCGCACAGGACCTCCTTCTCCGCAGACCGCTCTTACGCAAAGCCCACGAGCGGTCGGTTTCTTATGCCTCGAACCGTCTTACAGGAATCATATAGAGTAAAGCGCATGGGCGCTACGGGCAGGGAAAATCCCTTTTGAATAAGCCAGCTACTCGCTGTGAGCATCGCGTTATACGTCGCCGCCCGATCCGTGCAGTCTCCCAGCAACTGGGGCACGGGCGGCGGCAGCGCCGTGCTCATTTTCCTCTTGTCCTTACAAGCACCTCTTACGAGGTGTACGGTCTGGTGGTGAGGGCGCAGCACAGAAGGAGGCCGTGATTCGGTGAGAGGGCAAGACGAGATCCTGGCCCGCGAGCTGGATTGGCTGCGCGAGTTCACCCCGGCCACGCGGAAGGCCGCTGCCTCTCTTCCGTCCCTGCGGGGCGAACGCCTGCTCGTAGTCTGTCACCTGGACCTCAAGATGGTCCCGCTCTTCGAAGCCCTCATCTCGGCGGGGGCGGAGGTCTGGGCCTGCGCGGCCAACCCGGCGACGACCCGGGACGCGGTCGCGGAGCATCTGCAAGCTTCAGGCGTCCGCGTCCCGGCTCGAGCCTCCGACCCTCCGGAGCGACACGCCGCCCAGCTGTGGGCCGCGATCTCCTCTGGCCCCACCCTTCTCTCGGAGATGGGCGCGGACGCCACAGCGGCCACCGGGGGAAGGCTCGAGGGCGTGCGTGGCGGTCTGGAAGCCACGGGGACGGGGATAAGGCGCCTCGCCGGACTCGACCTCGCCTACCCGGTCTTCAACTGGGACGAGGTCCCGATCAAACAGGGCCTCCACAACCGCCACCTCGTCGGCCTTATGGCCATGAACACCTTCCTGAACGTCACCGGCCTCTCCCTGTACGGCAAGAGGGTGCTCGTCGTGGGGTACGGTCCCGTCGGGCGCGGTGCCGCCGACGCCGCGCGAGGTTTCGGTGCCGTGGTGGAGGTCTGCGACGTAAGGGCGGACGCCCGGCTCGCCGCCGCCCACCTCGGCTTCGCCACGACGGACCTCGAAGAGGGCCTCCCGCGCGCCGATGTCGTCTTCACCGCGACGGGTCGCGACGGCACAGTAGGCCCAGATGCCCTGGCCCGCTGCAAGAGCGGCGCTTTTCTGGCCAACCTCGGGCACACCAACGGGGAGCTGCCCGTCGCCGAACTCCAGGATCACACGGTCGCGGCCACTCGTCCTCACGTCGAGCGGTGCGAGGTGGAGGGGCGCACGCTATATCTGCTGGCCGGGGGCGCGATGTTCAACCTGGTAGCCGGTCCCGGGGACCCCTACGATACCTTCGACCTCGTGACCGCCCTCATGCTCGAAGCCACCGGCTTTCTGGCCACCGAGGGCGTCCAGTATCCTCCGGGCGTGCATCTGCTCCCCAGGGAAGTTCAGGACCGTGCCGCGAGACATCTTCTCGAGTAGAGCTGAAAAACCTACTGCAAGAGCTTTTTGAGGCTGTCCTCGAGATACTCAGCGGTTACCGAACCTTCGGGGGAGTAGGCGACGGCCTCCTTGCAGAGGTGGTAGAGGGCGAGGGTGCGGGTCGGGGAGAGCCGGCGGCTGCCGGCCTGTTCCAGGACCAGCCGCATCAGCTCCAGGGCAACCTCGGCCTCGCTCTTGCGCTGCTCCATACGGGTGCCTCCCTTTCACCGGGCATTATACCGGTGGGGCCGGGATGGGGCGCTGTGGTAAACTCGAAGGCGCTTTGGTCGTCTGGGGGCTCAGATCCTCGTCCGTTTCCGGCGTCCCGCGCGGCGCGAAGGGTGCTCGTGGGGGAGTTTAGCAGCGCCCGGTGTCCCATATGTAGCCGCGTGTTCCGCGCGCCGCACGTCGGGACCTACGTCACCGTCGGTCGGGAGCCGGATCTCTGCCCCAAGTTCCCGGGGCGCCAGTCGGACGGGTCGCGCCTGATCCGGGCCACCATAACCATGTGCCCGGCGTGCTCCTTCGCCGCCGGGGAGGACTTCGGCGACATCGACCTGAACTTCGACGAACGCTACGATATCGAGGAGCGCCTCAGGGAGGATGGGCTCCTCAAGGTCTTCCGCGCGAGCCCCCCGCCGTGGCTCGCCTTCCACGCCGCCGAGGTCTGCGGTCAGGAGCGGAACATGAGGGCCCGCGACTTGGGCGACCTCTGCCTCCGCGCCTCGTGGGTCTGCCGCAAGGAGCGCGAGCACCCCTTCGAGAGCACCTTCCAGCTCAGGGCCCTCCGCTACTTCATCCGGGCCCTGAGGGAAGAAGGACTCTACGGGCGGGAGCTCTCCGTGACCACCTATCTGGTAGGCGAGTTGAACAGGCGCCTCGGCAACCACCGCGAGGCCCTCAACTGGTACGTCAACGCCGAACGCACCCTCGACGATGAGGCCAACCTCGCCTGGCTGGACCGTCTGATCTCCCAACAAAGCAAGGTTGCCAGAGAGCAAGCCGCGTAGAATAAGAGGGTGCGTGCAAGCACCTGGGAAAAATGCGCGTCTCGTGGCGGAGATCATGAAAAAGGCCGCCAGCGGCAGCAGGGAGGCCGACGGATAACGGCTCGTGCGCAGGCCTTATCGCCGCCGCGGTGGTCCTCGCGACGCCGGGGTCAGGGTTGTTCCTAAGCACCAGCGGCGACATCTGGCTCACGCTGCTCGTGCTGATAGGGACCGTGGCAGCCGTCATCTGGCTGGCGCTCCCCGTCCCGGGGCCGAAGACTACTAGCGCCCGAGAGCCCGCCAGCCGCTTTGAGGTGGTGCGAGCGATGAGTGGACGGCAGCTCGAGATCTTCGTCGCCGAGCTCTTCGGGGCGGTGGGCCACAGGGTGACGATGCTCGGAGGAGCTGGGGACCAGGGCGTTGACATCATCGTGAGCTACCATGGCGAACGCGTCGCGGTCCAGTGCAAGAATTACAGGAGGGCCGTTGGAAACAAGCCGGTGCAAGAGGTCTTCGCCGGCGCGAGGCACCACAGCTGCCAGCAAGCGTGGGTAGTGGCGCCGGCCGGCTTCACCAGAGGAGCTCACGAGCTGGCGAGAAGCACCGGAGTGTCGCTCCATGATGCCAACTCCATAGGCCGGTGGATCAGGCAGGTGGACAAGCTCGAGAAGAAGCGAGCGCGTGCGAACGAGGGGCAACCGAAGCGGGCGAACGCCACCGTGGCCGCCAACGAGGAAGCAATAGCAGAGGCTCGCAAGCGAGCGTCCTGGTATCCCCACCCTGACGACCCGACCTGAGAGAGCGCTACTCGATCGCTCGATCCCTTTCGAACAGCGGCATCTGACCCGGTCTTGGCGCCCCCAAAACGGGTTATACTGTCTCCACGTGGAGAGGCTGGATACAACCACGTTCGAGATCGGCGACGAGCGCGTGGCATGGGAGGGTCTGGCCGCGTCATGCTCCCCTCCCATAAGGCGGCTGGGGGCGTTTCTGCTGGTCGGCTTCGTCTACTTCGTGGCGGTCACCACCGCCGTCGTGCTGTTCTACAACCTCTTCGGCACCACGGTCGTGGAGGGAGGGGGCGTTGCGGTGCCCAAAGAAGCGTTCTACGCGACCATGATCTCGAGCCTGGCGCTCGCCCTCGGCGCCTACGTCGTCTGGATCGTAAAGAGCCTCCGCTCCTACGCCGCGTTCTCCTCCGTGCTCCGCCGGGGTGGGCTCGACCCCCGTCGCTCGACCGCCAGGGGTCTGCGAGCGTACTCCGACGAGCAACTTCTCGCCCTCCGCTCCCGCTACGAGCGGCTCGCCGGTGGGGGGCTCAAAGATCGCCTCGGGCGCACTTTCGGGTTCTATGAGGGCGACTCCTTCACCCTGGGACCACTGAGCGTGCTGCCCGGCACGTTCGAGATGGGTGCTCTGAGAGTGGAGTGGGAGACGGAGCTCATCCTGAGGTCGGGTGAGCCGATGCCGGAGATCTCCTGGTGGGTAGAGAGCCGAACCAGTCTCCTGCCGCGGCAAGCCGACGAGACTCGCCGCCTCGTCTACGCCCTCCGCTACACCGGCGACTCGGTGCGGGAGCTCAAACGCCGCTACGGTTTCCGGACCGACCGCTGGCACGCCACCGTCCCCGAGGGCAAGCTCTTCGGCGCCGTCCGTGACTATGAGGACGTCCTCCGCATCGAGGCCACCCTTAGCCGCAGGGACCGCGGCATCTAGCCTCCAGCACCCGCCGCGGGTGTGGAGTTTACGTTCAGCGGAAAGCTATACCGCACTGCGGTAAGGCGTCGGGACGACGACCGCCGCCATGCTCCTGCCGATAGGCCTCGGCATGATGGGGGCGCTCGCGTCGCCTACGGCTCGGGGATGATCCCGATAACCAAGATGGTCCGCTCCGATATCGTCTTCGACATCATCGGTCTGACCCTGATCGTGCTCCTGATCCCCATCATGGCCCGGCTCGTCGGCTTCGTGTGAGACAAGCCCTCCAACGGGTAAGATTCGAGCATGGCACCCAGCCTTATCCTCGGCCCGCTCCTGCGCCACGTCGGCCCCACCGACGCCACTGTCTGGGTCGAGACCGACTCCCCCTGCGAGGTGGAGGTGCGCCTCGAGGGAGCGGGGCACCGCTCACGTACCTTCCGCATCGAGGGACACCACTACGCCCTGGTGAGGATCACGGGCCTCGAGCCCGGCTCCTCCTACGAGTACGCGGTCACGCTCGACGGCGAGGAGGTCTGGCCCGAGCCCGAATACGACTTCCCGCCGCCCAAGATTCAGACCATCGTCCCTGATAACAGACTCACCCTGGCCTTCGGCTCCTGCCGCGTCTCGGCCCCACACGAACCGCCGTACACCTTGAAGCGCGGCTTGATCAAGCGCGGCGGCATGACCGGGCACAGGTTCGAGCGGGACGCCCTCTACGCCCTCGCTCTGAGAATGCGGCGCCAGTCCCCAGAAGATTGGCCCGACGCGTTGTTGCTCTTCGGAGACCAGGTCTACGCTGACGAGGTCTCCGAGGGCACCCTCGACTTTATCCGCTCGCGGCGCGATACGAGCAGGCCCCCCGGAGAGGAGGTCGCCGACTTCGAGGAGTACACCCGCCTCTACTGGGACTCCTGGAAGGATCCGACGATAAGGTGGCTCCTCTCCACCGTGCCCTCGGCCATGATCTTCGACGACCACGACGTCCACGACGACTGGAACACCTCCGCGGCGTGGGTGCGCCAGATGCGGGCGAAGCCCTGGTGGGAAGAGCGCATCGTCGGGGCGTTTATGTCGTACTGGGTCTACCAGCACCTGGGCAACCTATCCCCGGAGGACCTGGAAGGAGACGAGCTTTTCGGACGGGTGCAAGAGGCGGAGGACGCAACCCGCGTGCTGCGAGAGTTCGCCTACAAAGCCGACCGAGAGGTCACAGGCGCCCGCTGGAGCTTCCACCGCGACTTCGGGAGCGCACGCCTGATCATGATGGACTCGCGCGCCGGGCGGGTGCTCGATGAAGAACACCGCACCATACTCGACGCCGGGGAGTGGGCCTGGATCGAAGACAAATCGACCGGGGACTTCGCCCACCTCCTCTTCGGCACCTCCCTTCCGGTCTTCCTGATGTCTGCCATGCACCACCTCGAGGCATGGAACGAGGCCGTCTGCCGGGGCGCCTGGGGTCGGTTCGCGGCGAGGCTCGGCGAGACCATCCGCCAGGCACTCGACCTGGAGCACTGGGCCGCCTTCGACGACTCCTTCGACGGTCTCGCGAGGCTGCTGCGGGACATCGGCGCTGGCGAGCGGACGGACGGACGGCCTCCCGCCTCGATCATCCTCCTCTCCGGCGACGTGCACCACGGCTACCTGGCCGAGATCGCTTTTAAAGGCGGTGCTGGCGTGGAGAGCCACGTCTATCAGGTGGTCAGCTCCCCCCTGCGAAACCCGCTCGGCCTCCCCGAACGCCTCGCTTTCGGCGCGGCCTGGACGAGGCCCGGCGAGCTGATCGGAAAGGCACTCACCCGCCTGGTCGGTATCGCACAACCGAATGTCGACTGGCATCTCATGCACGAGAAGCCCTGGTTCGATAACCACATCTCCACACTCGAGCTCCGCGGCCGGGAAGCTACGCTGAAGGTCGAGAAGACTACCCCCGAGGACGCCGGGGAACCGCGTCTGTACCCGCTACTCGAGCGTCGTCTGGCATGAATAGGCTTCAGGGAAACCTGTAACCTGAAACCTGTAGCCTGATGCCTACTACCGACCGAAGGGAGGCACACAATGCAAGTAGTTTCGTCGAGGGACATGGAGACCCGGCGCGGGCCGGAAGAGTGGTTCACCGGGGATGTCTGGCTGGAGTCAGCATCCGTCCCCCCTCCGGGTGCGGGTCTCTTCCGGGTGCTCTTCGAGCCCGGCGCCCGCACCAACTGGCACACCCACCCGGAGGGCCAGTTCCTCTACGTCGTTACCGGGGTCGGGCGCGCAGGGAGGGAGGGCGAGCCCGTCGTCGAGATCGAGGCCGGAGACCTCGTCTACTTCGCCCCGGACGAGAAGCACTGGCACGGCGCGGGGCCCGACACCTTCATGGTCCACATAGCCATAAGCCCGGCGCTGAACACCGACGGCACCACCGACTGGATGGAACCGGTCACGGACGAACAGTATGCGGACGCTTGATCGGCACTCAATCTAAGAAGCCCTTGTTTATCCACCAATCCGAAAGGTGTTAGCCTGGTCCTCCATGCGCCTCAATAAGGTCGGCGAGAGGGTATGGATCCTCACCGAGGCCGCCGCTCCTCCACATCCCCCCTACTGCCTGACGACTACCAGAGTTTTCCACCTGCTTACGCTTCCGAGTCCGCCCTAAAATCGGCGGCGGCGTTCTCTGCCCCAACGACCGCGAGGTAGGCGGCTGTCGCCACGAACGCGCCCAGGGGCCAACCCGGCAGGCTAGACACGTAGGCGGATGCCAACCAGGCGGCCCCCACCGCCAACCCCACAGAGAGGAAGTGGAAGCTGCCCCAAAGCTCGATTCGGTTCGGCGCGCCTCCGAACTCCGCCGTCACGCCCCCGAAGGCGAGTACCCCCACCAGCGCGAAGGCCAGCACCGCCCCGCCGAAAAAGGAGAACACCTCCGGTGGGCTCGGCGGCCCGTAGG
>JALYGY010000182.1 GCA_030776865.1 Actinomycetota bacterium
TATGGCGGGATTCTGCGCGATCCGGGCCGTGAGCAGGCGCAACGACGAGCCGGCTCGCGCGAGCCGACCCTTCGACGAGGCTCGCGACGGCTTCGTGATGAGCGAGGGCGCAGGGGCCATCGTCCTCGAGAGCCCCGAGCATGCCGAGCGGCGTGGCGCCGACCCTATCGCAGCCGTCGCCGGCTACGGGCGCACCACCGACGCCTACCACGTAACCGCTCCCGACACCGAAGGCCGCGGCGTCGAGCGCGCCATGCACCTGGCCCTCTCCGACTCGGGGCTTGCCGCCGAAGAGATCGGGCACGTCAACGCCCACGCTACCGCTACCCCTACGGGCGACGGCCCGGAGACAAAGGCGATCTCCAGGGTCATGCCCCACGCCCTAGTCTCCGGAACCAAGTCCATGACCGGCCACTCCTTCGGGGCGGTCGGCGCGACAGAGGGCATCATGTGCGCCCTCGCCATAAAGCACAAGGTCGTCCCGCCAACGATAAACCTCGAGAACCTCGCCGAGGACTGCGAAGAGCTGAACTACGTGGGCGCGGAGGCGATGGAGGCCCCGAATCTCGGGGGAGCCATCTCCAACTCCATGGGTTTCGGCGGGCACAACGTCGTGGTCGCCTTCTCGAAGGTGTAGAATAGAGAACGAAGTGTCTATAAAGGACCTCATAACTATCCTGCCGGAGCCGCTGCGGCAGCGCTCGCTGACGCACCCGAGCGTCGCCGACCCCTACGACTCCAACGGGCGGCTGGAGTTTCTCGGTGACTCCGTTTTGAACAGCCGGGTTGCCGAGCTGGTCTTCCACGGCTACCCGGAGCTTTTGGAGGGCGACCTGACGCGTATCCGGGCACACCTGGTGAGGAAGTCTTTTCTGGCGGCTGTGGGGCGAGCGGAGGGGCTCGAGGAGATGATCGAGAGCTCGGTCATAAACGACTCGGTCATCGCCGACACCGTGGAGGCCATAATCGGGGCGGCGTACCTTATCGACACGGGCCTCGTCCTGCGCACGATAGACGAGATCTTCAACCCCTCCGAGGTGGACACCGACGAGCTGCGCGACTGGAAGACGCTCCTGCAGGAGACGCTGCAGGCCGACGGCTTGAGACCGACCTACCGGGTCATCTCCAAGCAGGGTCCGGCGCACCGACCGAGCTTCGCCTCTGGGGTCTCCGTGGAAGGGCGGGAGGTAGCCACCGGCGAGGGCAGATCCATCAAGGAGAGCGAGCAGGCCGCCGCCCGCGCAGCACTCGAGATCCTGGGCGTCCGCCCCGTCCCACGCTCCACAGTCGAAGTCCACGTCGGCGCGTAGGCTTCAGGTTTCAGGCTACAGGTAAATTAGTGAAGCCTACAGTCTGACACCTAATTTGCTGCGTTTTTCAGGATGATTTCGGGGTTGAAGTTGCGTAGAATGCACCTCTAAGGTGCTCTCGGCGATCTATATCAAAGGGTTCAAGACCTTCGCCCGGCCGGTAAGGATGCCGCTGGAGGGAGGGGTCGCGGCGATAGTGGGGCCCAACGGGTCGGGCAAGAGCAACATCACGGACGCTGTGCTCTTCGCGCTCGGGGAGCAAAGTCCCGGGGTTTTGCGGGCGGGGACGATGAGGGATTTGATCTTCTCGGGCTCCGAGACGTTGCCCGCCGCCGCCGCGGCCGAGGTTACGCTGGTGCTCGACAACGCCTCGGGCGGGATCTCCTTGCCGTACCGGGAGGTCTCGGTTACGCGGCGCATCTCGCGCACCGGCGAGACGGAGTACAGGATCAACGGCACGCGGGCGCGGCTTCAGGATGTGCGGGCGGTCGCGGGGGAGGCCGGCATCGGGCGTCACAGCATACTGCGCCAGGGAGCGGTTGACGCCATAGTCGCTGGGGGGGCGGCCGCTTGTCGCCTCGCCCTCGAGGAGGCGGCGGGCCTGGGCGTCTTCCGGCGGCGGCGTCTCACTGCGAGCCGGCGGTTGGAGAAGGCGGAGATCCAGCTCCAAAAGAGCCGCCAGCTCGAGGGGGAGCTGGCGAACCAGCTGAGGAGGATAGAGAGCGAGGCTGCGGCCGCCCGCGAGTACCGGGAGCTGGAATCTCGTTACCGGGAGCTCTCCTTGGCCCACCTCTACAGGGTCGCCACCCACGAGACGGGCGAACTCCGGCGCCGGTTAAAGGAGGGTCGATCGCGGGTAGCGACCCTGGCAGAGCGCGAGGAGGAGCTCCGGAGGGACGAGGAGGTGCTCTCGGGGCGGACGCGAGAGCTGGAGGGCAGCCTAGGGGAGATCGAGGAGCGGCTCGAGGCCTTGGAGGACGGTGCGGAGGAGCTGCGGACCGAGTCGCTGCGCGCCGACAGAACCCTCTTTCGCCTGCAGCTGGGCCATCGAGATGAGGTGGAACGGCGACGCTCGATCTCTCGCCTGGAGGAGGGGCTTCGCCGGGTGTCGCAGGCCCAGATAAACCTGGAGGAGCGGGCCCCGGAGCTCGAGGCGGAGCACGCGGCGAGGGGCGAGGAGTCGGCGCGGCTGGGGCGGGCCGTGGCGCAGGCCGGGGAGCGGCGTGTGGCGGCGGAGAGGGAGCGTTCCCGACTCGCCGCCAACCTCGAGAGCCTGCGGGCGCGGCTCACCAACGGTGGGTTCGCTAGCGGGCGTGGTGTCCTGTCTGAGGAAGGTCTTGCGCACCTGGCGACCGTGGCGCAGGGTCTGGATGGTTCGTCGAGCGGGGAGATTGCGGCGAAGCTCGACGGGCTGCGGGAGGGGGTCGAGGACCGATTCGCGGTGGTCGAGGCACGGTCCGAGGAGACCGGTCGGCGCCGCGGTACGCTGGCCGCCGCGATCGGGCGCGCGGAATCCAGGATAAGGGCACTCCAGGGGGAGACATCCACGCGCACCGGAACGCGGCTCTACGAGGTGATCCGGGCCCGCCCCGGCTACGAGGTGGCTGTGGAGGCCGCCCTCGGCGAGTTCGGGGCCGGCGTGCTCGCCGAGAACGTAGACGAAGGCATGAGGCTCATCTCCGGCACCGAGCGCGTGGCGGTCCGGCTGGACGCCCGGAGAATAGAGGAGGGGGAGATCCCGCCGGGCAAGCCGCTGGTGGAGTGCGTGGAGGTCGTTGACGCGCGCTACGCCGAGGCCCTGAAGCGCCTGCTCGGCGGCATCTACGTCACGGAGGACCCCGAGAAGAACGCCCCCACAAACGGCTACATTGCCGTCACCCGGGAAGGCCTGAAGCTCACGCGGACGAGCGTGAGTTTCAGGCCAACGACGAACGGCTTTGCGCGCGAGGCTCGACTCTCAGCCGAGCTGGAGCGCCTCGACGCCCTCAAGAGGGGAGCCGGCGAGGTCCTCTACGATCTCCAGCAGAGGACCTCCGAAGCCTCGTCGCGCCTGCAGCGGTTGGCCGGAGCGGTGCAAGAGATCTCCACCCTCGCCGACCGGGCCTCCCGCGCCAGAGCTCTGCTCGCCCGCGAGGCGGCGCGGCGAACGTCGGCGGCCGGGGAGGCTCGCAAGCATCTACTGGAGCGCGAGAGGGTGGCGGCGTCCCTGACCCGCGAGGTGCGGGAGACAGAGACGGCGCTCGACGGGGCCGAGAAGGCCTTGAGAGACGCAGAACAGGAGATGACCGCTGCGGCGGCGGCGGTCGAGGCTGCTCGATCAGCCGCAGCGGAATCGGAGCGCGGGCTGGCCCGGCTGCGCTCGGCCCTCGACGAGGGCCGGGACCGCCAGGCGAGGATCTCAGCCGAGCTCGAACGCGCGAGGGAGTCCTCCGCACACGAGACCGACCTGGCGGCGCGGATCGCCGACCGCGCGGCGCAGGTCTCCGTAACGCTCGTAGCCGCCCTCCGGGAGCGCCGGAACACCCTGCGCGCACTCAGGTTTCAGACCGCCGAGGCCCACCGCCACGCCTCCACGGAGCGGACGAACCTCGCCCGGCGGGCGGCCGCCCTCGCCGGTGACGTCGCGGCCGCCGGCGCGGATGTAGAGCGGCTGGCTGAAGAACACCGGCGGGCCGAGGACTCGGCCGAAAGAGCGGCCGAGGAGATAAAGATAGAGTGGGGTGCCACCCTGGAAGCCGCCGGGCGAGAGGCACAGCGCCACCCGCCGAGCGACGAGCGAGCGCGCCTCGCTCGCGAGATCAAACGTTTCGGCGACGTCAACCTTCTCGCCCTCTCCCAGGAGAGAGGGCTTCGCGAACGCCACGAGTTCGTCTCCGCCCAGCGCGCCGACGCCGAGGCCGCCGCAAACGAACTCAACCGCATAATGGCGTCGATAGACCGGGAGATCGAGGGCCGGTTCTCGGAGACTTTCGAGCGGGTTCGGGGTGCGTTCGGGGAGATGGTGCCGCGGATGATGGAGGGGGCTTTGGGGGTCCTGGAACTCTCGGAGGAGGGGGTGGAGATCGGGCTGCGGCTCGGGCGGAGGGGATGGAAGCCTCTGCGGGTACTCTCGGGTGGGGAGCGAGCCCTGCTGGCGCTCTCTTTTCTGTTCAGCGTTTTTTTGAGCCGGCCCGGGGGTGAGGCGGGCGCGTTCTGCATGCTCGATGAGGCGGAGGCCGCGCTCGACGATCTCAACCTGGCACGTTTTCTCGCTGTGGTAGACTCTCACCGGGTTAACGGCCAGTACCTGCTGGTAACCCACCAGAAACGAACTATGGCCGCGGCGGACGTGCTCTACGGTGTGATCCAGGACTCCTCCGGGGCCACGACGGTTGTGTCGAAGCGTACGCGAGGAGAGTAAAGTAAACGTCTATGGCGCGCTCGTGGCGTAACTTTTTCAAGAGGCCGGAGGAACCGGAGGAGCCAAGCTCCGGCGTAGCGACGAAGACCCCGGCCGAAGTGGAGGTGCAAGCCGAGCCCGCAGAGCCTTCGACGACCGAGGTCCGGGAGGTCGAGGAGTATGTGCCGGGCGAGGTGGAAGAGGCGCCGGATGCCGGGGCCGGCGGGTGGTTCGGACGGCTCCGGCACGGGCTCAGGAGGAGTCGCGAGTCCGTCGTCGGGCAGCTCAATGCGGCCGTGGCTGAGTTCAGGGACGCGGACGACCAGGAGTTCTGGGAGAGGGTGGAGGAGATCCTCATCGCCGCCGACGTGGGTGTTGCGACCACGGCGAAGCTTGTCGGGGAGCTCGAGCAGGAGGCGCTGGAGAAGAACATAACCAGCGGTAGGGAGCTCAGGGAGCTTCTTATAGAGCACGCCACCATTATGCTCGAGGGCCAGGTCGAGCTTGACATCTCTCACGAGCCGACCGTGATCTTGATGGTCGGCGTCAACGGTACGGGCAAGACCACGACCATCGGAAAGCTGGTCAACTTCCTCCCGGGTAAGGCCATGCTCGCCGCCGGGGACACCTTCCGGGCGGCTGCCATAGAGCAACTGCAGCGATGGGGAGAGACGACCGGAGCCCCGGTCGTCGCTCGGGAGCGCGGCGCGGACGCGGCGGCCGTCGCCCACGACGCCGTCGAGGCGGCCGAGAGGGACGGCGTGGACGTGTTGCTCGTAGACACGGCGGGAAGGCTCCACACCAAGGTCAACCTCATGGCCGAGTTGGACAAAGTACGGCGGGTCATCGGGCGGCGGCTCCCGGGGGCGCCGCACGAGGTCTTGCTCACCATAGATGCCACGACGGGGCAGAATGGCTTGAGACAGGCCAGGATGTTCAACGAGGTCGCGGGGGTCACGGGGGTCATCCTCACCAAGCTCGACGGGACGGCCAAGGGCGGCATAGCCCTCGCCATAGCCAACGAGATCGGGGTGCCCATCAAGCTCATCTCCGTCGGGGAGAGGATCGAGGACCTGCACCCGTTCGACGCCCGCGAGTTCGCCGAAGCCTTGTTTGGGGATCTCTAGAACATGTTCGACTCTCTAGGAGAGAGGCTCAACTCGGCGCTCGACGGGGTACGTGGTAGCGGCAACCTCACCGAAGACCAGGTCAAGAAGGTTACGCGGGAGATACGGCTCGCCCTCCTCGAGGCGGACGTAAACTACGCCGTCGTGAAGGACTTCGTCGGCAAGGTGCGAGATAGGGCGACCGGAGCCGAGGTCTCCAGGGCGCTCAGTCCCGGCCAGCAGGTCGTCAAGGTCGTCAACGAGGAGCTCGCGAACCTCATGGGCGGCGCGGCCCACAAGCTCTCGTTCGCCTCCAGGCCGCCGACGGTCGTCGTTCTCGCGGGTTTGAACGGCCACGGCAAGACGACCGTGGCGGGCAAGCTCGCCCTCTTCGTGCGCAAGCTCGGCAAGAACCCCTACCTGGTTGCCTGCGACACCTACCGTCCGGCGGCGGTAGATCAGCTCAAGCAGATCGGGCGCGAGCTCGGGGTGCCCGTCTACGACGAGGGCACCGAGTCGCCGCCGGAGGAGATCGCCGAGCGCGGCATCAAGGCCGCCAGGGACGGCGGCTACGACTTCGTCGTCATAGACACCGCGGGCCGGCAGGTCGTGGACGTGGAGATGATGGAGGAACTAAAGAGGGTGCGCAAGGCGGCCAGGCCGCACTCGGTGCTGCTCGTGCTGGACGTCGTGACGGGCCAGACCGCGGTCGAGGTGGCCCAGGCCTTCCAGGAGTACGCGGACTTCGATGGGATGGTACTGACCAAGCTCGACGGTGACGCCCGCGGAGGTGCGGCGCTGTCGGTGGTGTCGGTGACGGGGCGTCCGATCCGATTCGCCTCCGAGGGCGAGAAGATGAGCGAGTTCGACTACTTCTACCCGGACCGCATGGCGGGGCGCATCCTCGGGATGGGGGACGTCCTCACCCTCATCGAGAAGGCCGAGGCCCAGATGGATCGCAAAGAGGCCGAGGCCGACGCCAAGAGGCTCATGAGCGGGAAGTTCACCTTCGAGG
>JALYGY010000183.1 GCA_030776865.1 Actinomycetota bacterium
CTGAGAGAGGACCCCGGCATGAACCGGGACGTCGCCGGGGATCACGCCGACGTCGTGAGGCGGATGATGGAAGGGTACCTTCTGAAAGACGCGGGGGGACCGCTGCCCCTCTACTGACCTGCCGGTAGTATATTCACCGGTCGTAGACGCTCGTTCACGGCCCGAACGGAGGCTGCTTGGGACTGTTTTTGGAGGAGGGAAGGGAACGCCCCCGCGCCCTGTGGCGTCTGATCGGACAGTTCGCCGTCTTCACCGCGGCCACCACGCTCTTGACAAGCCTCCTGGCGATCTCTTGGTTCTTCGTCAGCTCTCCCGAGGCGGCCCCCGGCAGCGCCGCTGCGCGGTCCGCGGCCGACTCCCCGGTCCTGTTCTTTATCGGCAGCCTCGGCTCGCTGCTCTCGATATTCTTTAGCGTGTGGCTCGCCGGCCGGTTTCTGGACCGGCGACCCTTTGTAGATTTCGGCTTTCGCCTGGATGGCGGATGGTGGCCGGACTTCCTCTTCGGGATGGCGCTCGGGGCGCTGCTCATGACCACGATCTTCCTCGTCGAGCTGGGTCTCGGCTGGGTCAGTGTCGAGGGCGCGTTCGAGACCGTCGAGTTCGGCACGCGCTTCGCGCTCGCCATACTGCTGCCGACGGGGATCTTCGTGTGCGTCGGCGTCTACGAGGAGACGCTCTCCCGCGGCTACCAACTCCGGAACGCCGCCGAGGGTCTCAATTACCCGGTCCTCGGTCCCCGCGGCGCCGTCTTGCTGGCGTGGGTACTCTCCTCGATCTTCTTCGGGATGCTGCACGCTGCCAACCCCAACGCGACCACCGTGAGCACCCTGAACATAGCGATGGCCGGCCTGATGCTGGGATTCGGCTACGTGCTGACCGGCGAGCTCGCCATCCCCATCGGCCTGCACATCACCTGGAACTTTTTCCAGGGCAGCGTCTTCGGCTTTCCGGTGAGCGGCCTCGGACCCGTGGGCGCGACCTTTTTGACCACGGAGCAGGGCGGCCCCCCCCTCTGGACCGGCGGCGCCTTCGGACCCGAGGCCGGGCTGCTTGGTCCCGTAGCCATGATCCTGGGCGGCCTCCTCATAGCGCTCTGGGTGCGCCTCCGCAACGGCAAGGTCGCCATCCACACCCCCATCGCCGAAGGTCCGCAGCCTATCCAGAGCCATCAGCAAAGAGAAACGGCTGATAGCTGAAAGCTGAGCGCTGACCAGCGCGGGTTGCGGAGGGTAATCCTTCCGCAACCCGCTATCAGGCCCGCTTCATGAGGGCCTTGTAAGTCTGGTGGAGGTGATCGGAGAGGGTCACTACAGCGAAGATGCTGGCCACCAGACGCGTGACGGCCGGGGCGAAGATCAGGCCGTAGGTAAAGAAGGAGGCGATCCACTGTCCGACGCAGAACTGGCAGGTCAGGAGCTCGCCGAGGGACCTCCTGAGGCCCTTGCCCCGGGGCTTCTCGTCCATCCTCTTCGGACTCTGCTTCTCCTGGAGCTCGGTAAACGGGGCGCGCAGGGGGCTCGTGACCGCGTCCTGCGCCAGCAGCAGGCTCAACTTGTGGGTTGCCACCCCGAGCAGCGCTATGTCTCGGGCCTCTATCCGCTCTGGTATCGGCCGCCCGGTCTTTCTGGCGATAAGGAGGAAAACGGCGAGGATCAGGTTAAAGAGCCCCATCAGCGTGGCGTAGGAAGGGAGGGACTCCTCCCCACCGTCGTAGCCCTCGAAGATGCCTTCGGACGGTTCGCCGTTGCTCATGCGCCGCTCTCCTCTTATCCAAGGTGCCGGATCGTGTGACTTCGACCCGCGCGGTGGCCGGTTCTTCGGAGATATGCCCCGCGCCGCGCTAGATCTAAACCTGTTTGAATAGCCCATCGAACGGGCAAAGGTCCCTTCTCAGGCAATCGTAATTCGAGGCGCGATCGGCAAAGCGAAGATGAGAGAGGTAGCAGGATGACCGACGACCAGCACACGCAACAGGACCCGACGCAGCAGTACCCCCAGCCGGCGTACCCGGAGCAGGATCAGCGGGATCAGCACCCCGGCCTCGAGCAGGAGATGCAGCCCGAGCCGGACTACGGCTATGAGACCTACCGTGGCACCCTCAGGCTCGAGGGCAAGGCTGCGATCATCACCGGCGGGGACTCCGGCATCGGGCGTGCCGTGGCTCTGGCATTCGCCCGCGAAGGCGCCGACGTCCTGATCTCCTACCTCTCCGAGGAGGAGCCGGACGCCCAGGAGACCGTCCGCGTCGTCGAAGAGGCCGGCAAGAGGGCCGTGAAGGTGCCAGGGGATATCGCCGAAGAGGCCCAGTGCCAGAGGGTCGTCGAGGAGGCAGTAAGGCAGTTCGGGAAGATAGACCTCCTGGTGAACAACGCCGCCCACCAGATGACGGTTGACGGGATATCCGACATCTCCTCCGAGTTGCTCGACCGCACGTTCAAGACCAACATCTACGCGATGTTCTGGCTGTGCAAGGGGGCGATCCCGCACATGCCGCCCGGCGGCTCGATAATCAACGTAGCCTCTATCCAGGCGTACCAGCCCTCGCCCACCCTTCTCCCCTACTCCGCGACGAAGGGGGCCATAGTGACCTTCACCAAGGGGCTCGCCCAGGAGGTCGTAGGCTACGGGCTGCGGGCGAACACCGTGGCGCCCGGCCCCGTCTGGACCCCGATCATCCCCGCCTCCATGCCCGGTGATACCGTCTCCCAGTTCGGCGGCACCTCCCCGATGGGGCGCCCGGCCCAGCCCGCGGAGCTGGCACCCGCCTTCGTCTTTCTCGCCTCCCAGGAGTCCAGCTTCGTCAACGGCGAGACCCTGGGCGTCAC
>JALYGY010000184.1 GCA_030776865.1 Actinomycetota bacterium
CGAGTAGGAGCCGCACGGCGAACAACCCGAGGATTCCGACGAGGGTGGCGAACCAGAGGGTGGCGAGCCGGATCAGGAGGGTAAGCGCGACCGCGAGTCCGGCCGAGAGCCCGGCCACAGTGACGAACTGTCCGGCGAGTCCCGCCTCGACCGCCCCGATGCCGCCCGGGAGCATGCTCAGAACCCCCACGAGCGAGCTGACCGCGAAGACGAATACCACGAGGAGAAAGGGTTCGTCCGCGTCCAGCCCCACGGCGCAGAGGTAGACCCCGAGGCACTCGAGCCCCCAGGAGAGAAAGGAGATCACCGTTCCCACGATGAGCGGTCGCGCCGCCAGCAGCTGGTTCGAGGAGGTGTGGAAGTCCCCCAGGTGCGGGGCGAGGCGATCGAAGAGCGGTAGCTTGCCGAGGGCCCGCTCAACCAGGAGCGAGAGCCGCTTCGAGCGCAGAACGGCGATACCGAATGCCGCCACGGCCAGAAACACCACCATCGTGGTGGGGCCCAGCCCGAGCGCGAAAGCCCCCAAAAAACCCCACGCGACCATGCCGGTGCCGTCGGTCGCCCGCTCGGCGACGATCGCGGGGGCGGTGCGCGCGACCGACGCGCCCGAGGCCTGGCGGACGAAGACGCTCTTCAAGACCTCGCCGAGCTTGCCCGGCGAGATCGTCATCGAGAGCCCGGAGGCGAAGATCGCCGCGTTGACGCCCGAGGGGACGGAGACCTTGAGGAGCTTCAGGTAGTATAGCCAGCGAAAAAAGCGTCCCACGTACGAGAGGGACACGAGGCCAAGGATCGCCGGCACGAGCGCGTAGTCGAAGCCGTCGAAGGCCGCCCGAAGGTCTCCAAAGCCCGAAAGGACGGCGAGCAGCAGGTAGACCGCGACGCCGAGAGCGAGCGCCAGGATCAGGTTGCGCTTTAAGCGTTCCACAGGGGAATGACGTAGATGACCATCCCTACCACGGCGAGCCAGAGTACCAGCGTGATCTGGAGCGGGCGGTCCCTCAGGAGCAGGGTGTCCGGGTTGCCGCCGCCATTGCGGTGGACCAGCAGCATGTACCTGAAAACCCCGTAGACCACGAACGGGATGCTCGCCATCATGTAGTAGGTCTCGTACTCGAAGAAGGTGTAGAGGACGTAGGCGATGATCGTCGCCGAGATCATGATGTTCATCATCTCGTCCAGAAGCGGCACCGAGTAATCCCGCAGGTTCCTCCTGTGTGCCGTCGCCGCGTCGCCCAGAGAAGCGATCTCGTGGCGCCGCTTGGAGAAGCCGAGAAAGAGCGTCAAGAGGGCGGTACAGACGATGAGCCACGGTGAGATCGGGCTTCCCACCGCCGCCACGCCGGCTAAAGCGCGGATCACGAACCCCGCCGAGATGCTCATCACGTCGAGGATCGCCGTGTGCTTCAGAAGGGTCGTGTAGACGGCCTGCAGGGCCAGGTAAACGACACCGGCGAGCCCCACGCCTACATCCACGGCGAAGCCTAAAGTGAGGCCACAGGCCACCAGCACGACGGCGAAGACCATCGCCGAGCGCGCCGACACCGCCCCGCTCGCCACGGGCCTGCGCCTCTTGAGGGGGTGCTTGCGGTCCTCCTCGACGTCGAGTACGTCGTTGGCGGCGTACACGGCCCCCGAGAGCGCGCAGAAGGCGACGAAGGCGAGCAGCGCGGACGCCACCGAGGACACCACGAGGGCCTCGTGCGCAAACACCACCCCCGCCAGCACGAACCCGTTCTTGGTCCACTGCTTGGGCCGGGCGAGCCGCAGGTAAGCACCGGCGAATCCCATAGAGCCACTCGCTTCCACGACAGCCGGTTATATCAGGTTCTCGGCTTCTGAGCCAGTCAGCGTGCAAGGCTCAGGTTTCAGGTTAGAGGCATTGACAGGACCTGACGCCTGACACCTGTTGCCTTTCTTGAAAAAGCCCGCGAGCGCTCTCAGAATTACCCCGTTCTCACGCGGCTAGAAAGAACGACTATGATCGACCCGGAACATAGTGGTGAGCGGCGGGCGTTTCGCTTCGGACTCTCAACCCGTCGTTGGTCGCGGCAACGATGAGCGCACCGAATCCGGGGCGTCCCGTCTTTGCCGAGTGGTTCCGGCTGGCGCGGCCCTTCAGCCTCACCGCTTCGGCGGTGCCGGTATTTTTCGGGACGGCGCTGGCGTTGGGGGAGGGCGCGTTCGCCTGGGGTCCGTTTCTGGCGATGCTCTTCGGTAGCCTCCTTATACAGGCCGCCACAAACATGTTCAACGAGTTCTACGACGAGCGGCGCGGTCTCGACGTCGCTGGCGCGGTCGGGATCGCCGGTTCAATCGTCGGGGGACGCATGCACGCGCGGGCCGTCCTCAGGGGGGCGCTCTTCTGCTACACCGGTGCCCTCTTTCTGGGCATCTACCTCGTCGTGGTGGGCGGCTGGCCGATACTCGTCCTCGGGTGCCTCTGCGCCCTTGGCGGCTACCTCTACTCGGCCGGACCTAGGCCCATCGCCTACACCCCGGCGAGCGAGGCCGCGGTCTTTCTCTTTATGGGCATCCTCATAGTGGTCATAGCCTACGCCGTGCAGGATCCAGGGAGCTTCCCTCTGCGCGTCCCGCTGGCGGCTCTTCCTATCGGGGGTCCGGTGGCCGCGATCCTCCTGGCCAACAACATCAGGGATATGGGCTCGGACAGGCGGGGTGGGCGGCGGACGTTGCCCATCGTGCTGGGCCGGGAGGTCGGGGTACTGATCTACCGCGCCCTGCTGCTGGAGGCCTACGTCGCGGCCGCGGCGCTTATGGCCCTAGGCGTTGTTCCCCTGGAGTGCGCCCTTGTTTTCCTGAGCGTCTCCACGGCGCTCCGACTCTGGCGCGACATCGCGCTAACCACGACGCCGGAGCGGTTGGACCCCGTGGTCAAGCGTACGGCCGGGCTTCACCTCGCCTTCGGCCTACTCTACACGCTCGGGGTTCTGCTTGGTGGCTGATCCGCACCGCCCGTTCCGCGCGAGCTACCTCGTCTCCGGTTCTTCGCGGGAGAGGATCTTCGCCGCTCTGCTCGACGTTGGACGGTTCCCCGAGTGGGCTCTCGGCCTCCGCCGCGTGCGGGTGCTGGCAGACGCAAGCGGCGAAACAGAAACGTCGGAGGTGCGTCCGGGGGCGGCCCTGGAGTTCACCCTGAGCGCCGCCGGCCTCACCCACCGCGTCGTAGGCACCATCACGGCGGTCGAAGCGCCACACCGGCTGGAGTGGCGCTACGCGGAGGGCGCCACGGGGAGCGGCGGCTGGCTGCTCGAGGAGGCGGGACCAAGCACGGTGCGGCTGACGCTCTCGACGGATTACAGTATAAAGCCCGCCTGGCTCGACGGGATCGCCCACCGGCCGTTCTTCCGCAGGCTCACGGAGGATCTTCTCAGGCGCTCCATACGCCGCTTCGAAAGGCACCTTGAATAGAGCGATCGAACAGCAGTAGGCATCAGGTTACAGGCTTCAGTAATTTGCCTGAGGCCTGATACCTGGTGCCTCCCTTGCTACAGGTCGCGCTCGACGTCGTCCTCGCTGCGACTTTCGGCTCTCTCGAACTCCGAGTCGTCTTCCTCGTCGGCTTCGTCTTCCCCGGCCGTCTCGGAGATCGGGTTCACGTAGCGGGCGATGATGATGCTGAGCTCGTACATAAGGATCATCGGTATCGCCATCAGGATCATGCTGAACGGGTCCTGCCCCGGCGTGAGGGCGGCGGCGAGGACGGTGTTGATCACGATTGCGTGCCGCCGGTAGCGCTTCAGGAAGGGAGCATCGATCAGTTCCAGCTTCGCCCCCACATACGTCGCCGCCGGGAACTCGAAGACTATGCCGAACGCGAGCAGGAAGCGCGTGACGAAAGCGAGATATCTCTCCGAGATGATCAGCGGTTTGTACCTGTCGCCGCCCCAGTCCAGGAGGAAGTCGATTCCTATTGGCAGGACGACGAAGTAACCGAAGGCCACACCCGCCAGAAACAGCGAGGAGGCCAGCGCGATAAGGACGTAGGTAAACGCCCTCCCCATCTCCCCGACGGCGGGCGCCACGAAGGCCCACGCCTGATACAGCAACACGGGTACGGTGAACAGGAAAGCCGTGTACAGCGTCAACTTCACGTCCGCTATGAGCGCCTCGGTGGGCGATGTGAAGTTGAGCTGACCCTCGAGGGTAGGGGCGGGAGCGAGCAGGAAGTCGAAGATCTGGGGCCGGAAAAACCAGGCCACGACGGCTACGGCGAAGAACGCAACGCCGACCTTGATGATCCTGGATCGTAGCTCACCTAGGTGCTCGATCAGGGTCATCCGCGCCTCGTCGCGCGGGCGCGAAGGCAGTCTGAGGCGACCGGCCACCTAGTAGTCTCTAGACGGGTTCGCCGGGGACCCTAGCTTGGCTTCTGCTCGGCCCTGTCGGCCTCGGAGGTGGCTTCCTCGGGGCGGGGCTTCTCAGCCTCGCCAGCGGCGAGCTCTTCGCTTCTCTCATCCTTCTCTTCGTCGACCTCGTAGTCCTCGCGGGTGCCCTTCCTGAACTCCCGGACGCCGCTACCCAGTCCCTTGGCCAGCTCCGGGATGCGCTTCGCCCCGAAAAGCAAGAGAATGATAACCAGCGCGATGATCAACTCCGTTCCACCAAGCGAACCGATGCCCATGCCGTCCTCCTAGAGAGCTATATGCCGGGTGTCATGCCACATTATACGACCTGTGCGCTCAAGGCTGCCCGCCATCGGTCGTCTCTCCGCCCTCGAGCAGCGTCGAGATGCGCTCCTCGACCGCCCTGGCCTGCTCGCCCTCGGATTCGAGATCCAGGTACCCATTGTAGTATTTTATGGCCTGGGCAGGCTCGCCGGCCTGGTCGTAGGCCTCCCCCGCCAACAAGTAGGCGTCTTCGTTTTCGGGTTCGATCTCCGCGGCCGCCGCGTAGGCGTCGCCGGCTCTACTATAGAGCCCTTTCCGCTCCTTCTCATCAGCCGCCATCTGGGCCTGCCGGGAGTAGACCTCCCCCAGCAGGAGCGCTATCTCGGCGTCGCCGGGCTCCGCCTCGCGCCCATCCTCCAGCACGCGAACCGCATCATCGTAGCGGCCGTTCTGGTAGTAGAGGGCGGCGAGTCCTTTGATGACCTCCGGGTCCCTGGGGTTCTCTTCGAGCTCCCTCTCGGCCTGCTCGAGCTGCTCCTGAGGGTCGGTCGTCTGTCCCCCCTGCTGCTCATCAGAGCCCCCTATCAGCTCGAAGAGGTTGTAGCTGACGTTGGTGCCCAGGCCCATGAAGATGAAAGAGCCGACGAAGAGGGCGGAGAGCACGATAGCGACCAACCTGACCCAGAAGCCGAGCTTCTCGCGGTTCATCATCATGGCGGGCTATCCTCCGGTCTCTCGATCCTCGACCCCGATTGTATATCAGCCGAACCCTGTTTATATAGTAAACTGGGAACGCCCTTTGTCGCCGCACTCAGCCGCTCAGCTCGTCGGGCTCTCCCTCCCCACTGCGCTGCGGTGTGGAAGCAGGGCGCAACCACAGCGAGACGTGGGCCGGCTGCACCGTCTCCCGGACGACTGCTACCAGCTCGTCGTTCAGCGCGTTCAGGTCCGTCTCGTCCCTCAGTCTGGCACCGAAGGCTTCGAGGGCCTTTCTGGCGTCGTATTTGCGCCGGTAGAAACGCTGGTCGATAAAGGCCTGTAGGCGGCGACGCAGCGGGTTGAACAGCGCGGCTATGGCCAGGGTGGAAGCGACGACCGCGAGCTGAGAGCCTTGCCCGGTCAGCGCGCGGAACAACCCTTGAAGAGCCACGACGCTGCCGAGGTACACCAGAGCCAACGACGCCGTGAGTGATCCATAGACCAGGGTACGGTTTATAAGGAGGTCTATCTCATAGAGCCGGTAGCGCAGAATGGCTACGGCGATGGCGACCCACAACCCCTCGAGGACGACGAGCCCAAGGACGAGCGTCACGGCGGAGGGCGTGAGCGTCAGCAAGAAAAGCTGCTCCGCGAATGAGTAGGAGATCAGCATCACCACGGCGTAGGCGAACCACTTGAGCTGCTGGCGCTCCTCACCCCTGGAGCGGACGAAGCGCACTACCAAACTCGCCGCAGAAGCGGCGCCGAGGACCAGCCACGACCCCGGTAAGACGACCTCTAACACGCCAGGTTGCGGCAGCAGGCTCCCTACCTCGATACCCAGAGGGTTGGGTATGCCTCGGGTCTCGCCGCTACCAGGACGGAACGTAGCGACGATGGTCAGACTAGCGGTGAGGAAGACGGCGAGCCAGGCGACGGGACGCCAGCGACGTGAGACGAGGTGTCCGTTTGGGAAGTAGAGTGGCAAAAAGGAGAACATCAGAATGAGGCCGGGGAACCAGATCCAGTACGGTGGCGAGGCCATTATTGTTGCTGCGGGCAGCGAGCCGGGTTCCGTCAGGAGGCCGTGGATCGCGTACTGCCGCGAGAACTCCCCCAGAGTGAAGCAGAGCGCGTGGCCGATAATGAACCAACCGACCGGATTTCTGGGTCGGCGGGAGGCGATGAGTCCGCCCACCAGAGCGGCAGACGCCTGCGCGACGAGGAAGGTCAAATCCCACAAGCTGTAACGGTTGAGGAGGGCGAGCACGACGGCGCAGGCGATCAGCCCCAGCGTCAGCGCGCTCAGCGCCCAGGCGAGCCAGCGCGCGCTCATCCCGCCGATTCAGCCAGTGGCGTCCTGGACCCGGTCGTAGATCGCGTTTCCGCTTACGACCGTCGCCACAACGCCTCCACCGGCGGCAGCTTCGAGGACCTCCCGCTCGGGGTTCCCTTCGTCCGGAAGAATCTCGATCACCACGAGATCCGCCCACTTCCCTACCTCCAAGCTCCCGGTCTGCGCCTCGATGCCCAGAGAGCGCGCCCCTTCGAGCGTCGCGAGCCGGAGACCCGTCATCCCGTCGAAACCGTGCAGCGTGAGAGCGAAGAGCGTCTCCTCGAAGAGGTTCATGCTGGGGCTGCTCCAGAGGCCGTCGGTCCCCATCCCGACCCGCACGCCGCGCTCCCTCATCCGCGGCACCGGCGAGATGTCGCATCCGAGATAGTCGTTCGACCGGGGGCAGTGCGCAGCAGCCACGCCCGTGCGAGATAGAACCTCGACATCCTCGTCGGAGACCCCAGTCGCAAGGTGGGCCGCGATCGTCTCCGGCGCGAGGAGCTCTATGCCCTCGGCGTAGCGAACCGGCGAGACGCCCGTTCCGCCCCACTCGTTCCGGGCAAAGATGTTCGCCAGGCCGCCCGTTCCGTCGCAGACGAACTCCACCTCCTCGGGGCTCTCGGAGAGGTGGATCGCGAGCCGCCAACCCTCCTCTCGCGTCCGCCGCGCCGCGAGTCGGGCGGACTCGGGGTCTACCGTGTAAGGGGAGTGGACGCTCACCTCGGCGCCGACCCTTTTGGGCAACCCCTGGCGCAACGAGCGGACCTTGTTCAGGATAAACTCGACCGCCTCCTCCGGTGCGCCAAGCTCGTGGGGGAAGAACTCGGCGTAGACCGTCCCGGCCAGACCCGACTCGGCGAGCTGCGGCAGGCACTCCCCGTAGGGCGAGGACTCGGCCATGAACGTCGTTCCGGCCTCGATCGCTTCGCGGGCCGAGTCACGGGCCGCCGCGGCTGTCCAGGCCTCCTTCTCCGGGAGACGCTCTATGAGCGTCGCGAGCCATCCCGAGAACGTGCCGCCCTCCGGCGCGTCGTACCTGCGGAAGCCCAGGTGGGCGTGGGCGTTGACCGCCCCCGGAACGATGGTGTCGCGGGGGAAGTAGCGGAGGTTGGCGTTCGGATCCTCCTTCCCGACGGCATCGAGTGTCCCGACCGCGGCGATGCGCCCGTCCCGGACAAGGATCGCCCCGTCCCGGACGGCGGGCGCGGAGACGGGCACGAGCAAGCCCGCCGCAAAGATCATTGCTTCGCCCTCAGGCATCCCTTCCGACCACCTCGGAGGCTATGACCTCGAGGAACTCGCGCTCCGGGCAATCCGATAAGAGATCCAGCCCCTCCAGGGCGGCGTCTACCTCGCCCCTGGCCCACGCCTCGGTCTTGGCGATGGCATCGGTGGCGAGCACGGCCTCTATGCCGGCCTCGAGCAACTCGGGCGAAGGGTCAGGTGCGGCGAGGACTCGCCTGATGGTGGCCGCGTCACCCTCCCTGAGAGCGAAGATAACCGGCAGCGTCACGGTGCCCTCTGCGAGGTCCGTCCCGATTCCCTTGCCCATGAGGCCCGGCTTCCCGACCAAGTCCATGATGTCGTCGGACATCTGGAAGGCGATCCCCAACGCCTGCCCGTAGGTCGCTAGAGAGTCTATCTGCCTGAGCGAGAGCCCGCCCAAGGTGCCGCCCGCCACGCACGCCGCCTTGAAGAGCCCTGCGGTCTTCTTCCTTATGTGACCCAGGTAAGTCTCGACCTCGACCGTCGCGCCGTTCGCCCGGTACTACTCCAACTCGCCCGCCGCGAGCCCCTCGGAGGCCTCCGAGAAGGCGCGCACCAGCCTGGGGTCCCCGATCTCCGCCAGCTCGAAGAACGCCTCGGCGAAGAGGTAGTCGCCGGTGGCGACCGCGATCTCCCGCCCGTAGCGAGCGACGGCCGTGGGCATGCCCCGCCTGCTCTCGGCCTTGTCCACTATGTCGTCGTGGATCAGCGTCGCCGTGTGCAGAACCTCGATGGCGGTCGCGACCCGGAGCAGATCCCCCCGCTCAGGCTCTCCTATCTCGGCACACAACACGAGCAAGAGCGGTCTGAGGCGCTTTCCGCCCGACGTCAGGGCCCTGAGCGTCGACTCTACGAGTGCCTCCGGGGCACGCTTCCCCACCCCCGATAGCAGGCCCTCGACTTCGTCTACGGTCTCGAATGCGCCCTCGGGCAGCGCCGAGCGCAGGCCGCGGGCGCCTTCAGAGAGGCCTCCGTCCGCGGTGGATGGTGATGATGCCACCCGCGAGCCTCCACCATGTAACATCTTGTAGTCCACTACGCTCCATTATGTCAGACAACTCGTCTGGCGCCACGAACTCTTTCACCGATTCGGGGAGATAGGAGTACGCCCAGGCATCACCCGAGATCCGGGCCCCAAGCCGGGGCACGATCTTATCAAACCACAGCCCGTAAAACGCGGCGAACAGCCTGCTTTCAGGCTGCGCTATCTCCAGACACACCGCCACACCGCCCGGCCTCAGGCACCGGGCCATCTCCGAAAAGAGCGCGGCGAGGTCAGGGATGTTCCTCGCGCCGTAGGCGATGGTGGCCGCGTCGAAGGCCCCGGACGGTACGTTTCGTAGGTCCGTCGCGTCGCCGAGCCTATATACGATGTTCGGCGAGGGCCTTGCGCGTGCGGCCCGCAGCATCTCCCTGGAGAAGTCGATGCCGAACACGTACCCCTCCGGGCCGACCTTTTGCGCGAGATCCCGCGTGAGGCTGCCCGTGCCGCAGGCGAGGTCCAGCGCCCGTCCGCCGGTCCCGAGCCCCGTCGCCCGGACCGCCTTTCTGTTCCAGAGTCGGTGCAGTCCGGCGGTCATGACGGTGTTGAGCAGCTCGTAGCGGCCAGCGATCCGGTCGAACATCTCCCGCACGAGCCGCGCTCGCTCCGTCCCCGACGGCAGGCGCTCCCCGGACGCCGTCCTCCC
>JALYGY010000185.1 GCA_030776865.1 Actinomycetota bacterium
GGGATCACCTCCCCGATGCCCGTCCACACCCGCAGGGCTACTGCCTCATCGTAGGGCGTCTCGCCCCGGTTGGCCAGGACTACCCGGGCTCCGGATCTGAGCGCCAGCCCCACGAGTGAGGCCGCCGGCGTCACCACAAGCGAGGAGCCCAAGACGAGCATCAGATCGCAGCGGCGCGCGTGCCGTTCGGCTATCGCCAGCTCTTTGTGCGGCAGCGGATCCCCGAAGTTCACGACGGACGAGATGAGGCGGCCACCACAGACGGCGCAGGCAGGTTGCCCGAGCATCGGCTTCTGGGTGCGGTAGCCCGGCCCCCACCGGTACGCGTCCCACCCTACCTCCTGCCGGGTGTAGAGCCGGTCGCAGTCGAGGCAGCGCATGAGCGTTCCGTTGCCGTGAAGCTCCGCCAGGAGCTCGGGGCGGATGCCAGACCGGCGATGGAGGTTATCGGTGTTCTGCGTGATGAGGAACCGGAGCTTGCCGAGCCGCTGGAGCGCGACGAGGGACAGGTGTGATGCGTTGGGTCTGACCTGCTCCGGTGGAACCCGCCAACGTGGCGCCGGCTTGCCAGCGTCGCGCCGCGTCCACACCCCCTCGGGGCCGCGAAAGTCGGGAATGCCGGAGTCGGTGCTGATGCCTGCACCCGTGAAGGCGACGATGTGCTCGCGCTCGATGATCCATCGAGCTATCGTCTCGATGTGATGTTCCAGGCGCTGTTCCTCGGTCATGGCCCGAATTGTAGTTCCTCGGAGCGTTGAAGGCCCTCATCGATCGGTTACGAAGGGTGGCGCATGATCTCGGAAGAGGGTACGGTCGTCATCTACTGGCGCCGGGCCAAGTACACCCCGGCAAGGAGGATCGCCCCGCCGAGCGCCTTGTCGATGCCGAAGCTCTCACTGAAGAGCGCGACGCCACAGACGACGCCGACCAGGGTAACCAGGTACTGGTAGACGAGCATCCTGTTAGCACCGATGCGCGAGACCCCCCGCTGCCAGGAGGTGAACCCGAAGGCCGCCACCAGGAACGCGGAGTAGGCCACGGCGGCCCACCCTCCCAAGCTAACTGCTCCCCAATCCAGGCGCGAGAGGCCCAGGGAGGCGAGCGGGAGTACCGCCAGTCCCCCGAAGAGCATCGTGTAGGCGGCGACGGCCAGGGGCGAGTAGCGCTTGAGCAAAGGCAGCGAGAGCACGGCGTAGGAACCCCAGCAGGCGGCGGCGCCCATTACCAGCAGATCCCCCGCAAGGCTCGTCCCACTCGCCCCCAGACCCCGGTAGACTATGACGCCCACCCCCAGGAGAGCAATCCCCACCCCTACCAGGCCCTTTAACTTGGGGCGCTCCAGGCCGAGCACGAAGCCCAGGAGCATCCCCCACAAGGGGGCCGTTGCCACCACAAGGGCGGTATTGGAGGCGCTGGTCATGCTCACACCGAAGGTGAAGGCTACGTTGTTGAGGGCCACGCCAACCACTCCCAGGCCCGCCATGGCCCAGAAGTCCTCCCTCCTAAGAGAGCCGTTGGGATCTAAGAAGCGAAGGATCGCCCAGAGCACGAGCCCCGCCGCGACGAAGCGTAACGCGGCGAAGGGTAGCGGGGGGACATAGCCCACGGCGTACTTCACCGCCACGGGGTTGGTGCCCAACAAGATGGCCGTCGAGAGTAGGGAGGCCTCGAAGAGCGCAGAGGTCTTTCTCCGGTTCTTCGGGACAGCAGACCCTACGCTCGAACCATCGTGGCCGCCCTCCGATCTAGCCTTCTTATTTGTTAGCAATGTCGTCATAGCCTTCGCCGCTTACGGATCCTGAAAATTATATGCACTACGCATATACCTGTAGAACGTACCACGACTTCGTGGGTGGACAAGGGCGCATGGTGAAAGTTCTAACCATCGCTTGCGTGGGGAGCCTGTACGGGAACAGGTAGGGGTTTGAGTTGGTCCTAAGCTGCTGTCCAGCCTCCGTCTACGAGCAGGATGGTCCCGGTCACGAAACTGGAGGCCTGGGAGGCCAGGAACACCGCGGGACCGACTATCTCCCAGGACTGCCCGAACCGCCCCTGGGGGACCCGCCGGAGGATGTCTTCGTACCAGTTGCGGTCTTCCATGATCTGGCGTACGAGGGGCGTGGCGAAGTACGCAGGGGCCAGGGCGTTGACCTGGACGTTGTGCGGCGCGAACTCCAGCGCGAGCACCCGGGTGAGCTGCACGACGGCCCCCTTGCTTGCGGCGTAGGCGCCCTGGCGCTCCATGGCGACGAGGCCGAAGACGGAGGCCATGTTGATGATCTTGCCCCGGCCGTTGGGGACCATGAGATCTCCGAATGCCTTGGCGCAGTGGAACAATCCCCGAACGTTCATGTCCAGGACCTCGGAGAACTCCTCCGGCTCCAGATCGAGCACCGGCTTGCGCCGGTTGATGCCGGGGACGTTGACCGCTACGTCCACCCGCTCTGCCCACGAGCGGACCTCCTCGGCGGAGGAGCGCACGCTCTCCCAGTCCCGGACATCGACCGGTATGGCGCGGCT
>JALYGY010000186.1 GCA_030776865.1 Actinomycetota bacterium
GCAGGTCGCCCGCGGCGATCTCGTGAGTCTCGCTGACGCTGTAGAGGTTGAGCAGACGGACGTTCGGGAGTAACTTCAGGGCGCGCCGCGCCAGCGTCTTCGTCACTACCTCACCGTTGAGCCACAACGTTCGCAGGCCGCTGAGTCTCTCACCTATGTTCGGTCCGCCCTCATCGAGTACGGCCTCGAGCAGCGAGGGCGTCATCAGGGTCTCTGTGATCCGCCGCTCCTTGAGGTACCGGACGAGGGCGGCGGGGTCGTAGATCACCTCGTCGGGGACGACGAAGGTGGTGGCGCCTCTGAGGAGCGGCCGGAACGCCTCCCAGATAAAGAACACCCCGCACCCCACCCTGTCCCCTGCTCCGTAGTCGCTCAAGCCAAAACGCCACAGGTAGGAGCGGATCGCCGCGCGGTGCGGGTTCGCTATGCCCTTCGGCTTTCCGGTCGTCCCCGAGGAGTAGGACACGAACATCAGGTTCTCGGGGCCGGGCCGGGGCCCGTCCGAAGGGCCGGCACTCTCCCCTATTGCATCTTCCCAGCCGTCGTCCAGGCAAAAGCGTCCCTGCCCTCTGGGGAGGCGTCCCGCGAGGCCCTCCTGCGTTAGGACGACCCGGGGCTCGGAGTCGTCCAAGACGTCCCCGAGGAGCGAGGGTGGGTAGGCCAACTCGAGCGGCAGGAAGGCGCCCCCCGCCTTGAGGGCCGCGAGGCAAGCGACCACGAACTCGAGGCGCCGCTCCAGGTAGACGCCTACTACCTCGTCGGGTCCGACGCCCTCCCCCCGCAGGTAGGCGGCGAGGCGGTCGGCCTTCCGGTCAAGCTCCCCGTAGGTGAGCTCGCCCCGCTCGTCGGCGGCGGCGGTCTCCTCGGGTGTCTTGCGCGCCTGCTCTTCGAACAGCTCGTGCAGACACAGAGCTCCTCGATTCATGCTCAAAACGCCTCCCCCATGGTCTCCAGGCCTTCTAGCTGCGGGGCTCCGGGTCTACGGCGCGCGCCTGCTGCGGAGCGGGGGCACCCGTGGGGCGGGTCCCCGCCCTCTCGGGCTCAGGTGCCTCTCTTGGCAGCCGCTCGGCCCGGAGCGCCTTGAAGATGGAGAAGCACAGCCCGATCATGATCAAGACGAACGGCGCCGCGGAGATAATGGCCGCCGTCTGCAGGCCGCTGAGGCCGTCCGCTAGAAGAGCGATCGCCGCCGCGGCGCCTGTGAGGGTGCCCCACACAACGACCACGGGTCGCGCGGGGTTTATGTTGCCCTTCGTGGAGAGCATGCCCATCACCATTGAAGCCGCGTCGGCCCCGCTCACGAAGAACAGCGCGACCAGGACGATAGCTATCACCGACATCAGACCGGCCAGCGGGAACTGGTTCAGGGTGGCGAACAAAGCGTTCTCGAGGCCCTCGTTTACTGCACCGGAGATGTTGCCCACCCCGGCGAGCTGCAGGTTGATGGCCGTACCGCCGAGGACGGCGAACCAGACGAAGCTGACCGCGCTCGGGACCAGGATCACCCCGACGACGAACTCCCGGATCGTGCGGCCCCTGGAGATGCGGGCTATAAAGGTCCCAACGAACGGCGACCAGGAGATCCACCACGCCCAGTAGAAGATCGTCCAGCTCGCAAGCCACGCATCGTCGCTGAAGGCAGCCGTCCTGAAGCTCATCGGGATGAGGTTGGCCAGATAGCCGCCGAGCGCCTCGGTGAAGGTGTTGAGGATAAACACCGTCGGCCCGACGACGAACAGGAAGACAAGCAGGATCACGGCCAGCACCATGTTGGTGTTGGCGAGCCACTGGATGCCGCGGTGCACCCCCGACACCGCCGAGACGACGAACGCCAACGTCAAGACCGCGATGACTATTATCGCCACAGCGACCGAGTTCGGGACATCCCACAGGTAATTGAGCCCGCCATTGATCTGCAAGGCGCCCAAGCCCAGCGAGGTGGCGGAGCCGAACAGGGTGGCGAATATCGCCAGGATGTCTATGGTCTTGCCTATGGGCCCGTTGACCCTCTCACCCAAAAGCGGGTAGAACGCCGAGCTGATCAGGTTGGGCATGCCCTTGCGGAAGACGAAGTAGGCGAGGGCTAGCCCGAGCACGGCATACATCGCCCACGGGTGGAACGCCCAGTGGAAGTAGGAGTACTCCATCGCCACCTCGGCGCCCTCCCTCGTGTCGGCCTTGGCCAACCCGTGCGGAGGAGCGCCCAGGTGGTAGATGGGCTCTGCAACCCCGTAGAACATCAGCCCTATGCCCATCCCCGCGCTGAACATCATCGCGATCCACGAGGAGGTGCGAAACTCCGGCCGCTCGTCCTCCCCGCCCAGACGGATCTTGCCGTACCGGCTGAGGGCCAGATAGACCGAGAAGGCCAGAAAGCCGAAGGATGACAGTATGAATACCCAGCCGAAGTTGGCGATCACGAAGTCCAAAACCGCTCCGGTGACGGCGGCGAGATTGTCCTTCGCCAGCACCCCCCAAAGAACAAACAGCACCGTGATGACGACCGAGATGCCGAAAACACCCGGGTCAATCGTAGAGTTCCCTGCCCTTCGCATGTCAACCATCCTTTCCCTAGTGTCATCCCCTAGCACCGGGGAGACAGAGGTACTACGTTAGCCAAAAGCACGCGCTTTGATCGATCCAATCGGGGTGCGACAGAGCGTCGCGGCAGAAATGCTACGAGCTACGCCGGGCCGAGAACCCAAGAGCGAAGCAGCTCAGAAACATTAGCGTGTATGCTACACCAATCACTCGGTCGATAAACGTGGTTCTGCTTAAGATTAATTAAGATTTGTTGTATTTGTGCGTCTGAACCCGGTGGTCCCGGACTGCTACCGGGTCGTGGACGGGGTCGTGGACGGTCCGCTCCGGGGCAGCGTTCGACGCGCCCGGGTTCCTGTTCCTGGAGAACGCCGCCTACAACCCTCGAGATTCGATTTCGTGAGTCGAGCTGCAGTACGGTGCCACGGCGCGCGAGGCGGGAGTAGGGCGTGCCTATCGCACTGCTCTCGCGAGGGAGGACGATCTCGGAGGCGTGGGGTATGAGATCCTCCGGCGCATACAAGGGTTCGCAACCCTCGGCGGCTCGGTCGACTCATTCGCTCGGTGTTCTCTTCCCGTAGAGCCTGGTGAGGGGCGTAGCACTCAGCCCATGAACGAGTATGGAGGCGCAGATGATGAGGCTGCCGATAACCCATGCTTCTTCCACCCCCGCCTTGCTCACCGAGAGGTTGGCGTAGAAGAGGGCGGCTACCCCTATGGGACCGAACCATCCCAGAAAGAGGGCGTCGCGTGTCCCCCCCACCCGTCCCAGCAGGGGCTTGAGCGCCAGCACCGCCGGTAGACGCCGCAGCACCAGCACCGCCAAGGCCAGAAAGAGCCCCGCCCACCCCAGCTCCAGCCACCCCTCCCACGGTATCGTAAGGCCCAGCAGCACGAAGATGGGCAGGATGAAGAAGCGGTTCGCGGCCTCCTGCACCCGCTCCTCCTCGG
>JALYGY010000187.1 GCA_030776865.1 Actinomycetota bacterium
GCCACCGCCACGAAACGCGGCTCGTCGAGATGCGCTATGGTCTCGACCGCCCACGCGTAAGCATTATCTCCCACCAGTATGTCGTCGTCAGTCGGGCCGTTCGCGGCGGCATAGTGGGAGTCGAAGCCCCGCTGCAGGTGATCTAGCGCCTCGGCCACGACCTCTCCCCGGCCCTCATCTTGGGGCAGCCCCGCTGCGGCCTTGAGGAAAACCTCCTTGAGCGAGACACCAGGCGTTCGGCGAGCCGTCCCCTCCATCTCTAGCCGCTCTCCCTTTTCGCGAACCACTCGCTGGCCGCCCCGAAGGTCCTCTCGAGATCCTCCTCCGAGTGGGCGGCGGAGATGAAGCCGGCCTCGTACTGGCTCGGGGCGAGGTAGATGCCGCGGGAGGTCATGTGCCAGAAAAAGTCCTTGAACGCCCCGGTGTCGGATTCGGCCGCGGAGGCGAAGTCCGTGACCGAACCTCCGGCGAAGAAGATGCTCACCATCGAGCCGACCTGGTTTATGGTGAACGGGATATCGCCCGCAGAGGCGGCCTCGCGCATACCGCGCCGCCAGCGCTCACCGAGCCTCTCCAGCCGCCCGTAGAAGCCCGGCGCATCGCTCTGCCGGAGGGTAGCGATGCCAGCGGCCATCGCGAGCGGGTTGCCCGAGAGGGTGCCGGCCTGGTAGACCGGACCTGAAGGCGCGACCAGCTCCATGATCTCGTGTTTGCCGCCGTACGCCCCTACGGGTAGGCCCCCGCCGATGATCTTGCCCAGAGCCGTGAGGTCCGGCGTCACGCCGAAGCGTTCCTGGGCACCGCCCCGCGCCAACCGAAACCCCGTCATGACCTCGTCGAAGATAAGGACGATGCCGTACTCGGTCGTGATCTCACGCAATCCCTGCAGGTAGCCCTCGGCGGGCGGCACGCACCCCATGTTCCCGGCTACCGGCTCCAGGATCACAGCGGCGAACGCCTCGCCCTCTCTCTCGAAGAGCTCTCTCACGGCGTCGAGGTCGTTGTACGGGAGGACGGCGGTGTCCTTAGCCGCTCCCCTCGTGACGCCGGGGCTGTCCGGCAAACCCAGGGTTGCGACACCGGAGCCGGCGGAGGCGAGCAGGGCGTCTGCGTGACCGTGGTAGTTGCCGTCGAACTTCAGGATCTTCTCGCGCCCCGTAAACCCGCGGGCGAGCCGGATCGCGCTCATAGTCGCTTCGGTGCCGGAGTTGGTCATCCGTACGACCTCGATGGAGGGAACGGCCTCGCACACGAGCTCGGCCAGTTCGACCTCGAGGCGGGTAGGGGCGCCGAAGGTCGTACCCCTGCGGGCGGTGCGTTCTATGGCCTCGATCACCTCGGGGTGAGCGTGCCCGAGGATGAGGGGACCGTAGCTCATCACGTAGTCCACGTACGAGTTGCTGTCTACATCGAAGATCCGGGACCCTTCGCCCCGCTCCATGAACAGGGGCTCGCCACCCACCGAGCGGAACGCCCGCACCGGGCTGTTGACCCCGCCAGGCATCCTCCTCATCGCACGCTCCATGAGCCGGGCGGAGCGGTCAGCCGCTAGCATCTTCCTCGCCTCTACGTCGGCACCTCTACCTTGCAAGCGCGTGAAACCCCCTTCAAGAACGCCTGTTCGAAGTTTATACGTTTTCGCCGGTACCGGCGGTGAGCGGGCTTACTTGGCTACGATAGCGACCGGGCAACGTCCGGGGCGAAGTAGGTAATGATGATGTCGGCGCCGGCGCGCTTTATGCCCGTGAGTGCCTCGAGGACGGCGGCCCGCTCGTCGAGCCAGCCGTTCCGGGCGGCGGCTTTGATCATCGCGTACTCCCCGCTCACGCTGTAGGCCGCGAGGGGCACCCTCGTCGTCTCCTTGACCCTGCGGACGACGTCGAGGTACGGCAGCGCGGGCTTGACCATGACGATGTCGGCGCCCTCCTCGAGATCCAGCTCGACCTCGAGCAACGCCTCGCGGACGTTGGCCGGGTCCATCTGGTGGCTGCGCCGGTCGCCGAAGGCGGGGGCGCTCTCGGCAGCCTCCCTGAAAGGACCGTAGAAGGCGGAGGCGTACTTGGCAGCGTAGGCCATGATCGGGGTGTTCTCGAACCCTTCCCGGTCGAGCTCGCTCCTTATGGCCGCGACCCGTCCGTCCATCATGTCCGAGGGCGCGACGATATCCGCCCCCGCTTCGGCCTGGGAAGTGGCGGTGCGGGCCAGGAGCTCGAGGCTGATGTCGTTCAGGATCTCGCCCGTGTCCTTCTCCACGACCCCGCAGTGCCCGTGGCTCATGTACTCGCACAGGCACACGTCCGTGACCACTATCAGCTCCGGCACCGCCTCCTTTATGGCCCTGGTTGCGAGCTGCACGATCCCCTCGGGATCATACGCCCCGCTCGCCGCCTCGTCCTTCTCGTCGGGGATGCCGAAGAGCAAAACGCCGGGTATGCCGAGGCCGTGGGCCTGCTTCGCCTCGGTCACGGCGTGGTTTATGGAGAGCTGGAAGACGCCGGGCATCGAGGAGACGGGTTTTTTTACGTCCTCCCCCGCGGCCACGAACATCGGATAGACGAAGTCGCTCGGCGTGAGCCGCGTCTCGCGCACCAGGCCCCGCAGAGCAGCCGTGCGGCGCGTTCTGCGTAACCTCTGAACCGGGAATGGCACTGCTATTCACCTCTCTTTGCCGGGTGGGCGGCGAGGAGCTCTACCACCGCCTCGATCAACCCGTCTATAGTGTACTCCCTCGCGCTCGCATCGACCCGAATACCGTGCTTGCGGGCGGTGTCGGCGGTTATGGGCCCGATGCACGCCACCCGGGTCTCCGTGAGCAGCCGCGCCGCCTCCTTCGCGCCGAAGGCGCGGACGAAGTTCTCGACCGTCGAGCTGGCGGTGAAGGTGACGCAGGCCACCTCGTCGCCCTGCAGACGCTTCGCCAGCTCATCCCTTTTCTCGAGGGAGGGGACGGACTCGTAGGCCGGCGGGACGACAACCTCAGCCCCTGCTTCGCGGAGCTTCTCGGGCAGGATCTCGCGCGCCACGCGGGCGCGGGGGATAAGGATCTTCTGCCCCGCGAGCGAGTCGCCGGTCACCCTCTCGATCAGAGCCTCCGCCCTGAACTCTCTGGGCACCACATCGGCCCGCAAGCCGACCTCCCTTATCCTTTGCGCCGTCGCCGGGCCGATGGCCGCTACTCGCGCATTTCGCGGCACGGCCCGCAGGTCCAGCCCGTTGTGAGCGAGCCGCCTCACGAACGACTCGACGCCGTTCACGCTCGTGAAGATCAACCAAGAGAAGGAGTCGAGATCGCGGATGGCGGCATCCAGCGGTTCGAAGTCCTCGGGGGGAAGGATCTCGATGGTCGGGAACTCCAGGACCTCTGCCCCGAGTTCCTCTAGCTTCGCCGAGAGCTTACCGGCCTGCGCCCGCGCCCGGGTTACCACGACGCGCCGACCGAAGAGCGGCCGCCGCTCGTACCAGTCGAGCCCGGCCTCGCGCAAGGAGACCACCTCGCCGACGACGGTGATGGCGGGCGGCTTCAGCCTCGCCTCCGCCACCCTGGCGGCGATGTCCTCGAGCGTGCCGGTCACGGTATGCTGCTCGGGGACGGTGCCCCACCTGATCACGGCCACCGGTGTGTCAGGGCTCCTGCCGGCGGAGACGAGCTCGGAGGAGATCTCGTGCAGCCGTCCGACGCCCATGTACAGGACCAGCGTGTCCGCGCCGCTTGCGACCCCCTTCCAGTCCACGTCCGAGCGACCCTTTGCCGGGTCCTCGTGTCCGGTGACGAAGGCGACGCTCGCGGAGACGCCCCGATGCGTAACGGGTATGCCCGCGTAGGCGGGGGCGGCGATCCCACTCGTGACGCCGGGGATCACCTCGAAGGGGATGCCGGCCTCGAAGAGGGCCAGCGCCTCCTCCCCACCGCGGCCGAAGACGTACGGGTCGCCGCCCTTCAGGCGCACCACCGTCCTACCGGCGCTACCGAGTTCGACCAGGAGGGCGCTGATCTTCTCCTGCGGCACCGAGGGCTCGCCGGGCTTCTTGCCGACGTAGATCAGCTCCGCTCCCGGCTTCGCGTGCTCCAGTAGACTTCTCGGGGCGAGCCGGTCGTAGACGACGGCGTCGGCTTCCCGCAGGCAACGGAGGCCCTTGAGGGTGAAGAGACCCGGGTCGCCGGGGCCGGAGCCGACGAGGTATATCATCTACCCTCTCACCCCCTGACCTCCCCGAGCACCACCGCCGCCCCCCGCTCCAGAAGCTCCCGCGCCAGCCGACCCCCGACCTCCTCCGGCTCCTCGCCCTCCGCCTCGCCCCGGTACACGAGCGCCCCGTCCGGCGAGGCCACGACGCCACGCAGCCGGACCCTGTCGCCTTCGGCGACGCCGAGCGCCCCGACCGGCACCCGGCAGCCGCCCTCGAGCGCCCGCAGCAGCGCACGCTCGGCGCGTACGGCCCTCTCGGTAGGTGTGTGATGAAGAGCCTCCCGGATGCGGCCGCGCAGCGGGTGTTCCTCGAGCGTAGCGGCCGCAAGGGCGCCCTGGCCGACGGCGGGGAGCATGACCCCCGGCGGGACTACCGTGTGCGGCGCGTCGAGACCGAGCCGCACGAGGCCGGCACGCGCAAGGACGATGGCGTCCGCCCGACCCTCGCGCATCTTGCGTACCCGTGTGTCGATGTTGCCCCGGATCTCGACTATTCGCAGGTCCGGGCGGCGGTGGAGAAGCTGGGCGCGGCGCCTGAGGCTGGAGGTAGCCACCACGGCTCCCTCCGGCAGCCCCTCCACGTCGTAGCACTCGTCCGACACCAGG
>JALYGY010000188.1 GCA_030776865.1 Actinomycetota bacterium
ACCTCGACCACTCGACCTGGAACGACCTGCCCTACAAGTTCGAGGCCGGGACCATGAACGTCGCCCAGGCCGTCGGGCTTGGCGCCGCCGTGGACTACCTGGGCATGCTGGGCATGGAGAACGTCAGGGAGCACGAGAGGCGGCTCGGCGAGTACGCCTACCGGCGGCTCTCCGAGTTAGAAGGCGTCGAGATCTACGGTCCGGTGGAGGACCGGACCGGGCTCGTCTCCTTCTCCGTGCCGGACGTGCACCCGCACGACCTCTCGCAGCTTCTGGACGAGGAGGGCATAGCGATAAGGAGCGGGCATCACTGCGCCCAGCCCCTGATGCGAAGGCTCGGCGTGGCGGCGACGGCGCGGGTGAGCTTCTACCTGTACAACACCGAGAAAGAGGTGGACGCGCTGGTCGAGGCCCTCGTGCGTGCCCGCGAGTTCTTCGGGGTACTCGCATGATGCGCGAGCTCTACACGCAGGTCATCATGGACCACTACCGGCGACCCCGGAACCGAGGGAAACTGGAGGGAGCCGACCTGGAGGAGCATCTCCTCAACCCCCTCTGCGGCGACGAGGTAACGGTGTACGCCGTCTTCGATGGAGAGAGGATCGCTGACGTGAAGTTCAACGGAAGGGGCTGCTCCATCTCCCAGGCCTCGGCCTCGATGATGACCGAGCGGCTCGCGGGCAAGAGCCGCGAAGAGGCAGGGGCCGTGATCTCTCACTTCAAATCCATGATGGTCGGCGAAGAGGAGTTCCCAAATATGGACGATCTGGCGGCCTTGAAGGGTGTGATCCAGTACCCCTCCCGGGTCAAGTGCGCCACCCTTGCCTGGACCGCTTTTCAGCAGGGACTCGACAAGTAGTAGGTTGGCAATCTTCCGGGGAGGCTCCTGGTGCTGCTAGAGGGAAGCTGTCACTGCAGGGCCGTCAGGTTCCGCGTCGCGTCGCCTGAGCCCTACCCGTTTTTGCGCTGCTACTGCAGCATCTGCCGCAAGACGGCGGGCGGGGGCGGATATGCGATCAACCTCGGCGCGCTCTCCGATACGCTGGAGGTCGAGGGTGAAAGGCACGTCTCCGTCTACCGGGCGCACATAGAGGGGGAGCAAAGCCCGGCGAGAAGACACTTCTGCCGCACCTGCGGTAGTGCACTCTGGGTCTTCGACCCGCGCTGGCCGGAGCTGGTCCACCCCTTCGCCTCCGCGGTAGATACTCCCCTACCGAAACCCCCCGAGGGAGTGCACATCATGCTCAACCACGCCGCGCCGTGGTGCGATATTCCCTCCGGTCCGAACGAGAAACACTTCCCCGAGTTCCCCGAGGAGTCGCTCGCGGACTGGCACCGCCGCCACGGCCTTCGCGACGAACCGCAAAGCGACTGAGGCCCCGACAGCTTCTTGTTGCGCTGGACGTAGAGCCAGCAGCTTGAATCACTGACGCAGCAACCCTGGACGAGTACGTTCGTACGATCACTGAGAGGGCTTGTAATGCGGACGCTCGGAGTTACCCGAGTGCTCCGAGAAACGAGAGGAGGCGTACTGTCGGTGGATATCTTACGTATCGTGCTCGCGATCGTCCTTCCCCCTCTTGGGGTATTTCTGCAGGTAGGATTGACCAAGCACTTCTGGATCAATGTCCTGCTGACGATCCTCGGCTATATCCCTGGCATAGTCCACGCGATTTGGATTATCGCGAAATACTAGTTAAGGTCTGGTTGCAGCTACGTTTGCGCCGCCTCAGCGCACGGGTAAGCTCTGAGGGGAGCCGCGAGCTTCGAGGAGGTAGAAGCGTGAACCGCCGAGCACACCGTAAGGAGCACTCGTGAGTCCCGTCGCCATCGTCACGGCCTCGGACTCGGGGATCGGACAGGAGTCGGCGAAGTCCCTCGCCGAGAACGGCTTCGATATCGGTATCACCTACCGCGAGGACGAGGCCGGGGCCAGGGAGACCCTGAGCGCGGTAGAAGCGGCGGGAAGGCGGGGTGAGATCCGTCACCTGGACCTCACCCTCTTGCCCGACGCCGCCAACGTCATAGTCGAACTGGCGGACTCCTTAGGCGGCCTCGACGTCCTGGTGAACAACGCCGGGACCGGTGATCCTACGGGAGACTTTCTCAAGCTCTCCTACGACGAGTGGTGCCAGGTCATAGACACGAACCTCTCGGGAGCATTCTTGTGCGCCCAGAGGGCGGCGAGACGGATGGTCGAGGGGGGCGCCGGTGGTAGGATCATCAACATCACATCGGTGCACGAGCACATCCCGCGCACGGGCGCCTCGGCCTACTGCGCCTCGAAGGGCGGCCTTGGGCTCCTGACAAAGGTCATGGCTATAGAACTCGCCGAGTACGGCATCACGGTCAACGCCATCGCCCCCGGCGAGATAGCGACGCCCATGACGGGGGCCGAGGACACAGATCCGGGAACCATCGAGCGGCCCAATTTGCCGCTGGGCCGACCCGGCCACGCGCACGAGATCGCCGCGTGGGTCGCCTTTCTCACCTCGGAGAAGGCATCCTACGCCACCGGCGCCTCCTTCGTCGTTGACGGCGGTCTCATGCTTATGGCCGCCGAGCTCTCCAGCTAGGGTCGTACTACGCGCGTTCTCCTGCGCTCTGTTTACGCGATCTCTCAGGTGGTAGGTATGCTTGTGGAGGGACCGCAGAAAGGGGATCATCGTGGACGGAGAAGATCGTGTACAACAGCTGATCGACGACTTCCGAGATGGATATCTGACACGCCGGGGATTCCTGGCAAAGGCCGCCGCGTTCGGACCAACAGCCGCGGCGGCGATGGGCCTGCTCGGCGCCCCCAGGACTCAGAAGACCGCCGTTGCACAGGACTCGCCGAATGTCGAACCCGAGCAGTGGGAGAAGGGCAAAGGTTGGGGCTGGGTCTGGGGGGAAGACGATCAGCTCGTAACCTGAACGAACTGAGTCCCGAGCTAACCCTCAAGGCCCTCTC
>JALYGY010000189.1 GCA_030776865.1 Actinomycetota bacterium
CGAACCCTACAACGGGTACCCGGCGACCACCTACTGCGCCTGGAGCGGGGGTTTTGGTCCCTTTAACGACGAGCGGTGGCACCCCGGCCTGACCTCGGTTCCCCAGGCGCTCGCGACCGGCAACCTCCACCTGCGGACCCACTGCCGGGTCGTCCGCATCATCACCGACCCGGATGGGCACGCCAGCGGCGTCGAGTACGTTGACGCCAGCGGCAACGTGCACGTGCAGGAGGCTCGCACCGTGATCCTGTGCGGCTACACGTTCGAGAACGTCCGCCTGATGTTCCTCTCGGCCGACCACAAACATCGAAGAGGACTCGGCAATAGCGGCGACCAGCTTGGCAAGCACTTCATGACCAAGATGTGGGCCGACGTCTACGGCTACTTCCCGGACGTAGTCTTCAACAAGCACACCGGGCCGGCGGCGCAGATGTGGAGCCTGGATGACTTTGTAGCCGCGGACTTCGACTCGGTGGCTCATGGGTTCGTCGGCGGCGCCACCCCCAACATCGAAAACCAGCAGTTGCCGATACAGATAAGCCGCGAGGGTCTGCCGCCCGACGTTCCGCGCTGGGGAAAGGGGTACAAGGATCACCTCAGAGGCTGGCAGCACGTGTGCGCGATCAGGCTCCAGCCCGAGTCGTTATCCTACCGCACCGACTTCCTCGACCTGGACCCGCGTCACCGCGACCGCAGCGGGCTCGGGCTCCCCCTCGTGCGAATCACCTGCGATCTGCGGGAGAACGAGAGGCGCCTCGCCGAGTGGATGGAGACCAGGGCCGAGGAGATCCTGAGCACGATGGGCGCGACGAAGACGTGGCGCGGCCCACGCTTTCGCGGCGTCTGCAGCAGCCACGACCTCGGCGGGTGCCGCATGGGCGAAGACCCGGCCTCTTCGGTAGTGGGTCCCGATCTGCGCGTCCACGACACGCCCGGGCTGTACGTCTTCGGCGGAGCGGTCTTCCCCACCTGCCCGGGCGTCAACCCGACACTCACGATGTGGGCCCTCTGCTACCGGGCCGCCGAGCAACTCGTGGAGCGTCTGCGCCGGGGAGAGGGGTCGTGACCCTGTGGGGAGTTCGATCACGACGTGCATGGGAGGTCGTAAATGCGCGAGGTGTCCAAACAGGGGCAGAATTCGTCACTCGGGGGGTAACGCCCCAAGGCTTTCTCGTATGAGGAGGGGCTGAAGGTGACCGGTGTCTTCGTGCTTGGGTCCATAAATCAGGACTTCGTCCTGAAGGTCGAACGCCGCCCGAACCCGGGCGAGACGGTCACGAACGCCGAGCTCTCCACGGGCAGCGGGGGCAAGGGCGCAAACCAGGCCGCGGCGGCGGCCCGGCTCGGCACCTCCGTGACGTTTCTGGGCCGGGTGGGAGACGACGAGTTCGGCGCGCCTCTGGTGCAGGCGCTAGGGGAGAAGGGCATAGACACGAGCCTGGTGAAACAGGTCTCGGGCGAATCGACCGGCGCCGCTTTCATAACTGTCACCCCTGACGGCGAGAATGCCATCACCGTCGCCCCTGGCGCGAACAGGAGCCTCACCCCCGAAGACGCGGATGCAGCCTCCGAAGCTATTGGGGATTCGCGGGTGCTCGTGGCCCAGATGGAGATCCCCGTAGAGACCGTCGTGCGGGCGGTTGAGATCGCGGTCCAAAGGGGAATCCGGGCGCTGGTGAACCTGGCGCCGACGTTCGAGGTTCCGCGGCAGCTCCTCGAGAAGCTCGACCCCCTGGTGGTCAACGAGCACGAGGCGGCCTTCCTGCTCGGGGGCGAGGTCGAAGGGGTGGACGGGGCGCTCTCCGCTGCTTCCAAGCTCCTCTCATTAGGACCGCAATCGGCCGTGGTCACGATCGGAGAGGCCGGTGCCGTCTTCGCGAACGGCGAATCAACAAGACACCTTCCCGCCCCGAAGGTAGACGTGGTGGACACGACGGGCGCGGGGGACGCCTTCGTCGGAGCCCTGGCCGCAAGGCTCGCCCGCGACGCATCCCTGGAAGAGGCCGTAGCCTACGCCGTGCGCGCAGGGGCCGCGGCGGTGACGAAGGAGGGAGCCCAGGGGGCCCTCCCGACCCCCGCGGTGGTGGAGTCGTTATGAAACGCACGGGGATCATCAACGCGAACCTCGCGGGCTCTCTGGGCCGGCTGGGGCACACGGACCTCGTAGTGGTCTGCGACGCGGGTCTGCCGATACCACCCGGCCCCGCGGTCGTGGACCTGGCCTTCCGGTTCGGCGTCCCTACCTTCGAGATCGTGCTCTCCGGTCTGCTCGAAGAGCTGGTAGTCGAGGGCGCCATCGCCGCTGAAGAGGTGGAGACTCAGAACCCTTCCTCACACGAACTCCTCAAGACCCGGCTGCCGGACCTGGCGCTCGTCCCCCACGAAGAACTCAAGCGCATGGTCGCCGGAGCCAAGCTCGAGCTCCGTACCGGCGAGGCCACGCCCTACTCGAACGTCATCCTCCGCTGCGGGGTGCCTTTCTAATAGCGCCTTGCACAAGGATCTCGAGATCCTTGTGCAAGGCGGGCTTCAGGCATCAGTACTGATCGGAATGCCCTGCGCGAGGCTCCTGGCGAGGAGATCAACCCCTGCGGGTCGCACCCAGGAAGAAGATCAGGCCGTATCTCTGGAGCGGATCGGGATCGAAGCCCGTGTGGTCGAGCAGGCTCCTCAGCTCGTCGGGATCGAAGAACCTGACGCCACCGGCAGAGAGAAATCGTTGAAGTCGGCGCCCACGGGACGTTCGAGCGCGCAGGATACCCATGGCGGCGAGGCGACCGCCAGGTTCGAGGACGCGGCGGGTCTCCCGCAGGGCACGAGCTGGGTCACCGAGCTCGTTCAGGGTGCCACCGTAGACGGCCCCAGAGAAGCTGGCGTCGGCGAGCGGGAGGTTGTGGGCGTCCGCCCGGGCGAGAGAGAGCCTGGCGCCGATCTTGCGGGCGCGGCGGGCGGCCTCCTTGAGCATGGAGGGGGAGATGTCTAGGCCGACCACCTCACCCCTGCCATCGAGCGCGCGGGCCAGGTTGCGCGTGTAGAAGCCGGCCGAGCAGCCGAGGTCGAGGTAAGAGCCGCTGCGCTCTAGATCCACGAGGTCGGCTACGATTCGCAGCTCGCGGGCGGGCGGGAAGGGCTCGCCCGTAAGGAGGGTTAGGGAACGGACGCGCCAGAGGGGCTCGTAGGCGGGGCCGGCGCCGGGGAGAAAGTTGGTGAGGTTGGCGAAGTTGTCCGCGACGAGGCGTCCCTTCAGCAGGTCGAGGTAGCCATTTCTTATTTCGTAGGTCTCGCCGGAGGTAGGGGAGCGGGCCTTGCCGCCCAGGATCATGCCGTCGTCGTCGATCCCTCCCGCGTAGACGAGGCCTTTAGTATCTGAGGGCCAGGGATGAACGATCGTGAGGAGTTCCCACTGGAACAATTCTAACGGCGCTTCCGGTCTCTGGGGCGCTGGAGGCGGATGTCGAAGCCGCGGACGGAGTCCATAAAGGCACCGGGCTCGGCGGGGTGCGCCACGGGTTTGGTGGTGGTGTAGCCGCCCTCGTGGTAGACCAGCGGGCCTTTCCGCGTGTCGCCCATCCTGATGGCGACGACCCGACCGAGAAAGAGGTCGTGGTCGCCGCCGGCGTAGATCTCCTCCAGCTCGCACTCGATGACCGCGAGCGCCCCCGCCGCGAGCGGGGCGCCGGTCGAGCCGTAACCGCCACCCAAAGAGTGAGCCGCTTGCAGCCCGCTCGAGCGCTCGGGGGAGGCAAAGAGCCTGGAGAGACCCTCCTGGTCGTCGGCGAGGATGTTCACCGCGAAGTAGCCTTCCTCGCGGATGCGAGGGTTCAGACGGGCATCCCTGTGGACGCTCACGAGAAAGAGCAGCGGATCCAAGGAGACGGAGATCAGGGCGTTCGCCGTCATGCCTTCTGTGCGCTCCTCCCGACCGGAGGTGACCACGGTCACACCGGTCGGGAGGAGGCGCATCGCTCCCCTCAAGGCATCGCCGCTCGGCTCCAGGATCTCCCACCCGTGGTCGTCGGTGCCGCGCGATCTGTCAACCGGCATCCTGGCCTCTCCTCACGCCGCTTCTGGCTCCGAGGCCACTATGCATGGTGTTCCCCGCAAGGGAGCCGCTCGCGCGCAGCTCCTCGGGCCACCACCGCTCGACCGCCTCCCGGTCGGAGCCGTACCACCGCCCGAAAAACTCGCTGTGGTAGAGATCGTCGAAGACGAGCGCCTGCGAGCCGGGGAGCAGGGCCGACTCCGCGGGCACGACCCCGTCCCCGACCACCCGGCCGTCCTCGATCAGGCGTTCGTACCTCTTGCGGGTCCGGGGGGACATCCTGCCGTCGGCCGCTCCTCCAGCCACGGAGAGGTACTTCAGTCCCGCCGACTCGTGCAGAGCGCCGGGGAAGAGCTCGTTTACCTGGGCGAGGGGGTCGAGGCTCCTTTTGTCCGCAACCACGTGTGGGCTGCCCAGAGTTATGAGGTGCGAGACGCGCCGGTGTCCCGAGTAACGGCGTCCGCCGTAGGGCGGGTCGCCCCCGACGTAGACCCGGCAGGCGATGCCGCCCACCGAGTGCCCGACGAGCACCGCCTTATCCGAATCACCCTCGAGCAATGCCCTATCCACCGTGTTCGCGACCTCGAAGACGAGCTGTCCGTAGCCCCTAAGACGCCCCAGGAGCCAGTCGAACGGCGTGATCGGGGCGACGTGCACCTCCGAGCCGGAGATCTCGCGCAGGATCTGCGCGAACTCCCGGTACCTCCACGGCCACGACGCCAGCGCGCCGACCAGGACTATCGGACCGTACGCCATAGAGCAGAGTATAAACGCGCGTCTCTATGTTGATGTCGCCCTCTACCCAAGGCTCACACCTATGCCGTCGAGGACGAACCGGACTGCCAGGGCCGCGAGGAGGCGGCCGAGCACGCGGGCGAGGACGTTGGATCCGGTCTCGCCGAAGAGCCGCATGATGCGGGACCCCTCGTTTAGCGCCGCGAAGATCGGGGCCAGCCCCGATGATCCACGACCACCAGCAGCGCCACGAGCGAGTTGAAGACGAACTGGAGCACCACTCGACCTCGTCTCAGGGAGAGCCCGTTTCGCGGACCGCTGAGGAGACCCGCCACTCCCCGCGCAACGCACGCGCTCTCTCCAGGGCGCCCTTCCCCACGGGCTTGTCCTCACCTCCGTACCGAATCCGGACCTCGGCCACGAGAGCCTCTATGACCCGCGGCACGCCCACCGGAAGGTCCCCGACGCTCTCGTGCCGGAACGGCAGCCGCAAAGAGCCGTAGAAGCGTTCGAGAACGGGGATCAGCCCCCCGGTCTTCGAGACGAGGATGAGGGCCTCGAGGCGCGCGGCCCGGCGCGTTACCCTCTGGGCGAGCCCTGCGTGCTTGACTCCCCACGCTCCACCGGAGCGCACCGAGTACGTCCCGGGACAGAACTCACCCTCGACCTCGCCGCCCTCCGCCTCGACACCGACGCGCCGCAGCGCCGCAGCCACGAGGTCTACGCCCTCCGCGTAACGTTCGTAGAGGCCGCGGCGCAGGTCCTCGACCGGGAAGGTCAGCGAGAACGAGATAGAGCCCTCGTTCGCTGCGACCGCCCCGCCGCCCGAGTTGCGCGCGAGCACCGGAAAGCCGAGGTCCTCTGCCACTCTTACGGCCTCCTCGACGCCTGGCAAGCGCATCTCCGGCCTGGTAACCCCGACGTAGCGCGAGGAGGTCCATACCAGGGCCGTCGTACCGCGCCCGCCCGCCGCTACCTCCTCCAAGACCGCCTGTTGGAGGCCGAAGCCGTCCTCGGGGTTCTCCAGATGCTCTGCGACCACTACCTCCACACCGCCAAGATACCATCCTTGGAACGCACAGCTCTTCGGGTCCGGCGACCTGGATGTGCGAGGACAATACGCCAGGGACAAGGCGTCGCGGTAAAGAATGGACGAACGCAGGCGTTGGCGTACGTTGCGATCTAATAGTGGGGTAGCGGTCCGCCCGCGTCCTTCAGGACGTAGTCCTCGAACATGTTCCTTACCAAGCCGGGGCGCTTGCCGGCTATGTCGTTTTTCACCTCCGGATCCTCTCGTACGTCGTAGAGCTTGGCCGCCGACCCGTCGTAGAGGCTGAACATCGCATGGTGGTCGTCCCGAGTCCAGACGTG
>JALYGY010000190.1 GCA_030776865.1 Actinomycetota bacterium
CCCCTTGAAGCGCTCGGGTTCGGTGAGGATGGAGAGGCAACGGGCGCCTAGTTGTTCGTAGCGAGCTCCCCACTCGGGGGGGTCGGCATCGCGGATAAAGCCGGCCGAGGGCGAGGCGCGCTTTATCTCGGAGATCACGGCGAGTCCGGGGGCCGTAAGCGCGCCGGCGAAATCCCTCTTTTCGAAGAGCAGTGCTTCTTGGTAGAGGGAATCGAGGTCCGTATTCTGCCGCAGCTCCTTTGCCCGCCGGAGTGCGGCGGCGGAGAGCTCGTCGAGGACGGTGGCGCGGCTCACGCGAGACCTGCGATGCGGCGCGTGGTGTGCACGAAGCCTTCGAGCGCATCGAGGGCGGCGCCACTGCTTATGGATTCGCCGGCGAGTCGCACGCCCTCTTCGATGGTCTTCGCTTCGCCAGAGACGTAGATAGCGGCGCCGGCGTTGAGCAGGACCACCTCACTTGCGGCCCCGGTCTCCGCGCCGGAGAGTACGTCGCGCAGGATGCGGGCGTTCAGGTGGGGGTCACCCCCGAGGAGGCCGTCGGGGGCGTGGCGAGAGAGACCGAAATCTTCGGGTGAGATCTCGTACTCCTCTATACCTTCGTCGCCGACCTCAGCGACGAGCGTCTTCTGCGTGACCGTGATCTCGTCCATCCCATCCGTCCCGTGCACGACGAGGGCCTGCTCGGCGCCGAGGTCCCTGAGCGCTTCGGCGACCGGACGCACGTAGGCGCTACCGAATACCCCGACGAGCTGGCGTTTGGCGCCGGCAGGATTGGTCAGAGGTCCGAGCAGGTTGAAGATCGTGCGGAACGGCAGCTCGGCCCGCACCGGGGCGACGAACTTCATCGCCGGGTGGTGGGTGCGGGCGAACATGAAGCCTACGCCTGCCTCCTCTATGCAGCGCGAGACCTGTTTTGGGCCCAGCTCTATCTCCGCACCGAGGGCCTCGAGGACATCGGCGCTGCCCGCCCGGCTCGTCGCCGCCCGGTTGCCGTGCTTGGCGATCGTAACGCCCGCGCCGCGCGCCACGAACGCCGCCGCGGTCGAGACGTTGATCGTACCCTTCGCGTCGCCGCCGGTGCCGCAGGTATCCACGACGCCCCCCGGGGCATCGACTCTGGCGGCGAAGCGGCGCATCGCGCGGGCGAAGCCCACGATCTCGGAGACCGACTCGCCCCGCACCCGTAGAGCGGTGAGGAGCGCCGAGGTCGCCGCCGGCGGCACGGTCCCCTCCATGATCGTCTCCAGCGCCCGCTCGGCCTCGCCCTCGGTCAGGGACTCGCCGGAGGCGGCCTTGCGCAGAGCCTCGCGCAGCATGTTCTCTAGGACTCCAGGAAGTTCTTTAGCAGGTCACGCCCGCCGCGGGTAAGGATGCTCTCGGGGTGAAACTGGACGCCCTCCACCGGAAGCTCGCGGTGTCTGACGCCCATGATGGTGCCGTCCTCGGTACGCGAGGCAACCACGAGACATTCCGGCACCGAGCCGGACTCGATGACGAGCGAGTGGTAGCGGGTCGCCTCGAAGCCCTGGTCCAGACCCCTGTAGACGCCCTCTCCGTCGTGCGCTATCTTCGCTACCTTGCCGTGGACGGGCTCGCCGCGCACCACGCGCGCCCCGAAGGCCTCCCCGATCGCCTGGTGGCCGAGACAGACGCCGAGGAGCGGGACCTTCTCCGAGACCTTCTCGATCAGCTCCACCGAGACCCCCGCCTCCTTCGGCGTGCACGGGCCCGGCGAGACGACTATCCTATCCGGGTGGAGCTCGAGGGCCTCTTGGGGTGTGATCTCGTCGTTGCGCCTGACCAGGACCTCGGCCCCCAACTCGCCGAGGTACTGGACCAGGTTGTACGTGAAGGAGTCATAGTTGTCTATAACGAGGACCCGCATAGTTGGAGGGATTTTAGCCGATAAGCCGTGCCCGGACAGAGGGGAGGCGTCTTGACCCTGATCCTGACCGAGAGCGAGGTCGAGGCCCTCCTCGATATGCCCTCGACGCTGGAGGCCGTCGAGAGGGTCCTGCGCGACCAGGGCGAGGGAAGGGCCACAAACCGCGCCCGGCGCCGGGTCGCGCTCCCCAGGAGCGGCCTCAACTACATGGCCGCTGGCGCCCCGGAGACCGGCGCCATGGGCCTCAAGGTCTACTCGGTGGCGCGTTCGAGCGCCCGCTTCTACACGATGCTCTTCGACCCGGAGAGCGGGGAGCTGCTCTCGATCCTGCAGTCGGACAAGCTCGGCCAGACGCGCACGGGAGCGGCGAGCGGGGTGGCGACGAAATACCTCGCCCGCGAGGATGCGCAAACTCTAGGCATCTACGGCGCGGGCTGGCAGGCCGAGAGCCAGCTCGAGGCGATAGCCG
>JALYGY010000191.1 GCA_030776865.1 Actinomycetota bacterium
GACCCCCTGGCAGACCGGTTCGGGGTTGTGGCGAAATGGCTCTTCCTCATAGGCTTCTGGTCGGCCACGACCAGCTCCATACTCGGGGGTTGGAACGCCGCAGCCTACCTCTTCGCCGACTACGTGCGGACCGTCCGCCGGTTGCCGGACGAGGAGGCGGAGGAGCTCTCCGAGAGGAGCCTCTACTTCCGCGGTTTTCTGGCTTACTGCGCCTTTCCGCCCATGGTACTGTTTGCTTTCGGAGAGCCCGTTTTGATGGTGATCATCTACGCTGCCCTGGGAGCCCTGCTCTTGCCCTTCATGGCGATCACGCTGCTCTGGCTCCTCAACCGCCGCGTGCCGCGAGATTACCGCAACCGGATAATCTCGAACGCGCTCATGGTGATCGCGGTGCTGCTCTTCGGCGTGCTCGCGGTTCAGGAGATCATAGGTCTCATACAGGGATAGGAAATTGGCCTGGTAATGTCTCTCCGAGATTTCTTGCGGTAAGGAGAGCGCGATGGTGCAGCGGAGGGACAACCCGGTGCTCGGACGCGACGTCAGGGGTCCCATTGGGGCGGAGCAACTCGACGCGGTGCCGTGGACTCACGGGGACACCGACGCGACGGTCGAGTTCACGACGAACGAGCTGACCGCGCTCTGCCCGATCACCGGGCAGCCGGACTTCTACGAGCTGAGGCTGGGTTACCGCCCGAAAGAAGCCCTCATAGAGTCGAAGTCTCTAAAACTCTATCTGTGGGGCTTCCGCGACAGGGGCACCTTCGCCGAGGACCTCGCGGCGACGCTCCTCAAGGACCTCGTCGCGGTGTGCGACCCGGTCGAGATGACGGTGGACCTAACGCAACAGGTTCGAGGCGGGCTCCGGATCCGGACCGTCGTCCGCCACCCTTAAATCATCTCAGCTTCTCAGCACGCTCGGGCCTTTTAGGCCCTTGCTCCCAGCATTTCAGCAAAGAGGAGGCTTTTCAGGTCACAGGCTTCAGGCATCAGCAAGAATCTCTGAAATCTGATGCCTAAGAGAGACTGACTGACAAGCCGCTCCAAGACGGCGTGCTGATAAGCTGAGATGCTTTATCCCACATCAACGTCCGTGGTATCAACCTCCAGGACACCGTCCAGACCCATGATCTCCTGGACGAGCTCATCGAGATCCTCCCGCGTGGCCGCAGCGCCGGTGAGCTCGACGACCCCGTCCTCCGCGGAACGAACCTTCAGGTCCGTGTCGGCTAGAAGGTCCTCGACGTCGTCCTCGAGACCCCTATTCTCCTCTATGAGCGGCTCGGTCTGCTCCTCGCCGGTCTCCGGGTCCACATAGGCGTCGTTGCGCGGGTAGCCGGAGTCCGGGGTGTAGGTCTCGTCCTCCCAGTCCTCCCGGGCCTCCAGATCCTCCTCCGCCTGCGCCTCCGCCGGACTCTGGGGCTCGGTTGCGAGCTGCCCCTCGTGCACATAGTCCTCTTCCTCCGACGCTAGCGGCGCGTAGCCCTCCGGCCTTTCGGCGTCCCCCACATGGTCGCCGGGCTCAGCATCTGAACGGTCGGCGTGAAAGGTCGCATAGTCCGCCCCCGGATCGAGGGAGATAGTCGAGATCGGGACCTCGAACCGCTCCTCATCCCTCTCTACGATCACGTGCGTCACCTCGCCGCTCGTCTCGTCGGCGACCACCTCCACGATGCGGCCGATCTCCACCCCGTCCGTACCCCGCGCCCCAAGACCCACCAGACCTCTCTCTTCCACGCTCCCTCGACCTCCCATCCGATTACCCAACCAATCCCCTACTTACCACGTAAACCGGCGTGCCAAGCTCACCTTGATCTACCGTCAAAGGGTAATAAAATATGAGCGTAGCGGGCTTAGATTTAAGCCGTCTATGGCCCTCCGTTTGAGGAACGGGGTTACAGATTCTATACCAGGAGGATTTTGGCGAATGATATGTGAGAATTGCGGGGTTCGGCCGGCGAGCGTGCAGGTTTCCCGGCAGCAGGGTGGGCAGCGGCTCTCGAATTATCTATGCACGCAGTGCGCACGTGAACTTGGCATGATCGGGGGGGGAGCGGGCGGCTTCGACCCGTTCGCGATGCTCCAGAACCTGGTCCAGCAGCAGAATCAGGGCCCGGGGAGTCTCTTCGATGCGCTCGGTCGGGAGGCCCAGGAGGCTGTCATGCGCGCGCGGGAGGCCTCGGCCGGGACGACCCGGACGGCGGCCATCGGGACGGATCATCTGCTGGCCGGGATCGTCACCGGGGACAACGTCGCGACGGAGGCCTTGAGGAGGGCCGGTGCGGACGTTGATGGTATGCGTTTGCGCTTCAGGGAATTTCGCGGGGATCCCGGGGATCAGAGCTACACCTTCACCCCGAGCGCGAAGCGGGCCCTGCAGCTCTCCTTTACCGCCGCCAAGCAGATGGGGGTAGCGCAGGTCGGCAGCGAGCACCTCTTGCTCGGGCTGCTCGGCGAGGGTGATGGCAACGCCTACCGGATACTGCAGCAGCACGGGGCCGGCGACGCGGAGGCTCTCAGGCGCGAGATCCTGCGCCTCCTGCAGCAGCGTGGCGCCCAGACGGGACCCGGAGCGAGCATGCCCGGCGTGGGCGCTGGCGGTCCTCCGGGCGCGCCGGGGGGGCCGCAGAGCCGGACGCCGGTCCTCGACCAGGTGAGCCGCGACCTCACCGAGCTGGCGAGAGAGGGCGAGCTCGACCCGGTCATCGGCCGGGCCGAGGAGATAGCGCGCGTCGTGCGCATACTGTCGAGGCGCACCAAGAACAACCCCGTACTCATTGGCGAGGCGGGGGTGGGCAAGACGGCAATCGCCGAAGGGCTTGCCCAGCGTATCGTCTCCGAGGACATCCCGGAGGTGCTGAAGGGCAAGCGTGTTCTCGCCCTCGACGTCGGCGGTCTGGTCGCCGGCACCCGCTTCCGCGGGGACTTCGAGGAGCGGATGCAGCAGATGCTCAAGGAGCTGCAGGATGAGGAGAAGAACATCATCCTCTTTATAGACGAGCTGCACACCATCGTCGGGGCCGGCGGGGCCGAGGGGGCGGTCAATGCCTCGAACATGCTCAAGCCCGCCTTAGCCCGCGGCGAGCTGCAGGTCGTGGGCGCCACGACGCTCGACGAGTACCGCAAGCACGTCGAGAAGGACCCGGCCCTCGAGCGTAGATTCCAGCCCGTACTCGTGGACGAGCCGACGGTGGATGAGACCGTGGCGATCCTCTTCGGTCTCAGGGACCGCTACGAGGCGCACCACCGGGTGCGGATCTCGGACGAGGCGATCATCGCCGCCGCGCAGCTCTCCGACCGCTACATAACCGACCGCTTTCTCCCCGACAAGGCCATAGACCTGCTCGATGAAGCGGCCGCCGAGGTTCGGCT
>JALYGY010000192.1 GCA_030776865.1 Actinomycetota bacterium
CAGTGCCGCTCGACACACCCGGTATTGTAGACGGGTCCTCACGCCCGCATGAGGCGCTAAGGTTTCCACTCCTTGAGCACGGGTTCTATACTGGTAGCCCGGCGATCGTCGAGGTCGAAATCGACGAGCGCGCCGCTGAAGAGCACCGGTCCCCTCGTTGCCACCGGGAGCCTTCGCCGTTCACCGAGGAACAGCCCGAGAAAACCTTCCCTATCGAACCCGATGATGCTCTCCTCACAACCGGTCATGCCCACGTCGGTTGCGTAGGCGGTCCCGCCGGGTAGGACCGTCGCGTCGGCGGTGGACACGTGGGTGTGCGTCCCCAGCACGGCCTGCGCCCTGCCCGCCAGGTGGTACCCCAGGGCCTGCTTCTCGCTCGTAGCCTCGGCGTGGGCATCCACCAGGACGAGATCTGCCCCTCGGAGCTGCGCGAGGGCCTCGTCGGCGGCCACAAAGGGCGAGAGGGAAGTCCGGTCGATAAAGACCCGACCGAGGACGTTGGCCACGCCCACCGTAACGCCGTTCGCCTCGAAGGTGCCCCAGCCCCGCCCGGGGAGATCGTTCCCTAGGTTCGCGGGGCGGGCGATCCTCCCCTCCCGCTCGAGATATTTCTCGTACCCTTTCGCGTCGAACGCGTGGTTACCCAAGGTGAGAAAGTCCACAACGGATAGCAGGGCGACGCCGCTCTCTTCGGTTATCCCCCTGCCGCCGGGGGCCGAATTCTCCGCGTTGGCGACGACGGCGTCGAGGCGCAGTCTTTCGCGCAGGTCCGGTACAAGGTCGAGGACTGCAGAACACCCCGCAGGACCAACGACATCGCCAACGAACAACAACCTGAAGGTCAACGGGTTCTCTCGCCCGCGACGGAGTTAAGCCCACACCTCACAGAAGCTCGCCTAGAGCCTCGGGCAGGTACCGGAGCAGATCGGTGGCGACCAGGCTCTCAGCGGGCCAGCCGGTCGCCTCGAGCCAGAGCTCCGCCGCCCGACCGTGAACCCAGGCGCCGGCCCGGGCCGCCTCGTAGGCGTCCATCCCGCGCGAGAGGAGAGCCCCGATCACGCCCGACAATATGTCCCCCGTCCCGGCGGTGGCGAGCGCGACGCTCCCCGTCGAGTTGACCGCGACCTTCCCACCCTCGGCGACCAGCGTGTCCGAGCCCTTGAGCAGCACGCAGCAGCCGTGCTCCTCGGCCGCGCTCCGTGCGGAGCGGAGCCTGCGGGCGGAGACTTCTTTGGCACCCGCGCTCAGCAAGCGCCCGAGTTCCCCGGCGTGTGGCGTAAGGACGGTCGGGGCGTTTCTGTAGGCGAGGGCGTCCGTCTCGGCGAGGTTCGTGATGGCGTCGGCGTCGAGGAGCACCGGAGAGTCGACCTCCCGCAGGATCCCCTCGAGGAGGCGTCGTCCCTCGTCCCCGGTGCCCATCCCGGGCCCGACCGCGAGCGCCGAGGTCCTCTCAGAGAGCTGCAGGATCCGCTCCAGCGCCGCGGAGGTAACGTAGCCCTCCCGGTCCTCCGGCACTCCGTGGACGAGCGCCTCCATGAGCTCGAGGTCTAATGCAGGGGCCGAGCTCTCCGAGGTCGCGAGGAAGACTATGCCGCACCCCGTCCTCTCCGCGGCGCGGACGACCATCTGAGGAGCGCCGGTCGTGCGGCTGGAGCCCGCGACGACGAGCAGGGCGCCGGCGGAATACTTGTGAGCGGGCTCGGCGGTGCGTGGGATCTTGCCCCGCAAGGATTCCGCATCCGTCCATGTCAGGGATGGCTCGACATCGGCCTCGGGCGGGATGCCGATGTCCACCGCGACAACCTCGCCCGCGTGCTCCCTGCCGGGGGAGATCACACACCCCACCTTCGCCGCGTGCGCGCAGACCGTGACGTGCGCCTGAACCGCCGCCCCGTGGACCTCGCCCGTCGCCCCGTCCACCCCTGAGGGCACGTCCACGGCGAGGACGGGGACAAAGGACTCATTTATTCCCTCGATGAGGCGCGCCTCTCTCTCGCGCACCGCCCCCGAGAAGCCCGTCCCGAGCAACGCGTCGATGACCAGGTCCGACCGTCTCAGCTCCCTCTCCAGCTCGTCAAGACCCACGAACCTGACGCCGAGGTTGCGCAGGATCTCGAAGTTGGTTCCGGGATCTCCCTCGTAGCCGTCCTTGGTCGGGAAGACCGCGACCTCCACCCCTGACCGGTGCAGCTCGCGGGCGACGACGAAGCCGTCGCCGCCATTATTGCCGCCCCCGGCCACGACGAGCGCCCGCCGGGGCGCGTAAGCCTCGAGGGCGGCGCGGGCCATCTCGGCCCCGGCCCGCTCCATGAGGACGCCGCCGGGGATGCCGAGCTCCTGAGCCCCCCTGTCCGCGCGGGTCATCTCCTCGGCGGTGTAGAGCTTCATCTGGGCGTCTCGCCCCCGCGCACGACGCAGACGGCGACGGCGGAGAGCTCGGAGTGGGTTATCGAGATAGAGAGGTCCTCCTCGCGGACGCCGACCATCTCGGCGAACCTCTTTATCTTGCCGGAGATGCGAACAAACGGGGCCCGGCGGGGGCGGCGTACCACCTCGACGCCGTTCCACTGGATCAGGCCGCACCCCAGAGCCTTTGTCACGGCCTCCTTGGCGGCCCAACGACCGGCGTAGTGGCGCTCGGCGAAGCGGAACTTCTCGCAGTAGGCGATCTCGGCTTCGGTGAAGAGGCGCTGGCGTATCCTGGGGGTGCGTTGGAGGGCGAACTTCATCCTCTCGACGTCCACGACGTCCACCCCGATCCCCGGTACGATAAAACCTTCCACGGGCCGTATGGTACGGCAGATGCGCCGCCCGCAAAAGGGCTTATAGTATGCGGGATGGGTAGTTACGCAGTGATCATCGGCAACCCGAACTCGGGGCGCGCCGGGAGCAAGGGTTACCTGGAGCGCTGCGCAAAGATCCTGCGCTCCGGTGGCCTCAGGGTAGATGTCCTGCACACCGAGTACCCGGACCACGCCACCGAGCTCGCCTCCACGACCGAGGCCGCCCTGGTCGTGGCCGCCGGGGGCGACGGCACGATAAACGAGGTCATAAACGGCCTCGGTCGTGGAGCGACCTTAGGGGTTTTGCCGCTCGGCACGGCGAACGTGCTGGCGCGGGAGCTCGGGCTGCCGCTCGATGCGGAGCGGGCCTGCGAGCGCATCCTGCGCGGCCAGCGTGCAAGGATAGATCTCGGCGTCGCCACGAACCGGGAGGGCGTCGAGCGCCGGTTCTCGTGCATGGCCGGGATAGGCTTCGACGCCCACGTCGTTCGCGCGGTTACGCCCCGCCTGAAGCGCTACTTGCGGGGTCTCGCCTTCGCCCTTACGGCCTTCAAGGTCCTCGCGAAGGAGGACTTCCCCTCGGTGCGCCTGATCCACGGCGGCAAGACCTACGTCACCCGGTTCGCCATCGTCGCCAACGCACATCACTACGGCGGGGATTTGCGTGCGGCCTCGGACCCCGGCCTGCTCGCGAGCGGGAAGCTGGAGGTGGTTCTCGTCAGACGGGTGAGCGTCCTCCTGAGGCCCGACATCTTCGCCAGCATCCTGGCTAGAAAGCCCCTCGACCGGCACATGTGCTCGTTTGCCGCCAGGGAGTTGAGCGCTCACGCCCCCGGCGTGCCGGTGCAGCTCGATGGCGAGGTGTGGGGTAGCCTGCCGATGTCCTTCCGCATCGAGCCGCGGACCCTCGAGGTTATCCGGTAGCGCAAGCCGGAGGCTGACCAGCTATTCCACCGTCACGCTCTTGGCGAGGTTGCGTGGCTTGTCCACATCGAGGCCGCGATCCTTGGCGACGCGGTAGGCGAGGAGCTGCAGCGACACGCTATTCACGAGTGGACCCAGCACCTCCGGCGCCTCAGGGACCGGGAGCACGATGCGACTCGCCCGGCGGGCTGCCTTATCGTCCTCGCGGGCTATCGTAACCACGTTGGCCCCGCGGGCGACCGTCTCCTCGACGTTGGAGAGCGTCTTCTCCCTTACGAGGCCCCCGCCGAGGACGGCGACTACGGGGCAGTGTTCGTCCACGAGGGCTATCGGACCGTGCTTCATCTCACCAGCCGGGTAGCCCTCGGCAGGGAGGTAGGAGATCTCCTTGAGCTTCAACGCACCCTCGAGCGCGACCGGGTACGAAGGACCCCGACCGAGGAAGAGCGCGCACCGCGCCGCCTCGAAGAGGCGGGCGGCCTCCCCTACCCGGCCCTCCACGAGCTCAAGCGTCTCCTCGACTTTCTCCGGCGCTCGGCGCAAGTCGCGCCCGAGCTTCAGAAGCTCGTTCTCCGGCACGGTCTCTCTCTCCCGCGCCAGTTGCAGGGCGAGCAGATCCAGGGCAGCGACCTGGGCAAGAAAGGTCTTGGTCGCGGCGACCCCGATCTCCGGTCCAGCCCCGGTCAGCAGGACCGCATCGGCCTCCCTGGTTATGAGCGAACCCTGCGTGTTGGTCACCGCGAGCACGCGCCCGCCGAAATCCCGCGCCGCCCCGACGGCGGCTAGGGTGTCGCTCGTCTCTCCGCTCTGGGAGATGGCGACGACGAGCGTGCCTCTATCCCCTATCGGGTCGGCGTAGCGGTACTCGCTCGCTACGGCTACCTCGACGGGGACGCGGGCGAGACGTTCAACCATGTGCTTGCCGAGCAGGCCCGCGTGGTAGGCCGTGCCGCAAGCGACGACCGCGACCCTCTCTACCCTCGCGAGGTCGAGGTCTACCTCCGAGAGGTCCACCTCCCCGCCAGCGCCAAGACGCCCGGAGATAGTACTGCGCAGGGCGTCGGGCTGCTCGTGGATCTCCTTGAGCATGTAGTCCTCGAAACCGCCGAGCTCGACAGCCTCGGCGTCCCAGTCCACCCCGAAGCTCTCGCGTCGAACCGGATCGCCGTCTATCGTGAAGATGCGTACTGAGGAGTCGGTAACCTCAACGATCTCACCGTTCTCCACGACCAGGAATTCGCGGGTCTCCTTGAGCAGGGCCTGGACCGCGCTCGCGAGGAAGTTCTCGCCCTCCCCCAACCCTACGACCAGCGGGCTCCGGTGCCTGGCGGCGACGACCCTACCCGGCTCGCTCGCGCTCACCGCCGCGACCGCAAACGAACCCTCCAGGCGCCTCAAGGCGCCGGCGAGCGCCTCGCGCAGGGGTGCGCCCTCCTCCATGCCCTCGGCGAGCAGGTGCGCGATGACCTCCGTATCCGTCTCAGAAGAGAAGGCGACGCCGCGGCCGATCAGCTCCTCCTTGAGCTCCGCGAAGTTCTCGATGATGCCGTTGTGCACCACCGCCACCACTCCACCGCTCCCCAGCTGCGGGTGGGCGTTAACCTCGTTAGGGCGCCCGTGCGTCGCCCAGCGAGTGTGCCCCACCCCGGCCCTTGAGCGGGAGAGAGCGCCGTTGCGCTCCGCGACGGCATCGGCCAGCCTCTTCAGGTGCCCGGCCTGCTTGATCGCCACTAGCCGGCCCGAGACCTGCAACGCCAACCCCGCCGAGTCGTAGCCCCGGTACTCGAGGTGCTTCAAGCCCTCCATGAGAACCTCGACGCACCGCTCCTTGCCGACGTAACCTACTATGCCGCACACGGGCATACCTCTCTCTCTGATCTTCCACGGGCAGGAGGCGTTGGGTGGGCAAGGGTGGAGGGATCTACGAGCCTGGCTGGCGCTTTGTCCCCGGCGTCACCGCCGGGATTTGTCGCCGTCCTAACGACCGCCCGAGAGGGCCGAGACGCACCCGCCGAATTCTTCGATGAACGTCTGCCTCGTCAACTCCAGCGCATCTTTGCCGGAGTCCTGGCGCTTGATTTTGTTGTTCCCTTACCCCGTGAGCCTCAACGATCCCGCCGAGCCTACAGATTGCGCTCCGTCTTCTCTGGCAGCACCTCCCGATCCTTCCGCCAAGATATACGCCGCTTACTGTACCCCGTACCGGACGAAAATGGAAGACCCTCTCACAACTAGAGCGCCCCGATCCCTATCACCCCGAGCCCAGCGAGCAGCGCGAGGAGGATCGGCTGGTGGACAAGGTAGATAAAGAGCGAGTTCCTCCCGAGCGGGAGAAGCGGTTTGACTACCAGTGGCGCCTCTTGCGGGACACCGGCCGGCTGCTTGCCGCACCCGTAGAGGACATTGCCGGCGAAAAGACCGAGGAGCACCACCCCGAACCAGGGGAGCAGGGGCCGGTAGTCCGGCATAGGGAGGTCCGTCGGAACGACGCCCAAAGGGAGCAAGAACGGACTCTCCGAGGAGACGTCCTGCGCCCGCAGGTACCATCCCACAACTATGATAGAGACGCCCAGGATCAGGTTTGTAAACCGGTACCTCAGCAGCGGGTAGGCGAGGATTATGGAGACCCCGATCAGGTGCAGGATGCCGAACGCAACGACCCCCATCCCCAGTACAGAGAACACGATAGTAAGCGCCATCCCGTAGGCGAAGATCCTCAGCCCCCGCCACAGATACCTACCGAAAATCCCCCGCCTGGCGCCGGCCCGTGCGTAGCTGAGGGCGAGTGAGATACCCACCAAAAACAGGAAAGCGCCGGCGGTGGCGTCCGCGACGTACGCCCAGAACCCGGAGGTAGACTCGATGTCGTACCCGCCGAAGGTGTCCAGATCGTACATGAGGTGATAGCCAACCATCATCACTATGGCGACCCCGCGAGCAGCGTCCACCTCCCAGAATCTATTCTCCTTTACAGCGCCGCGCTCCGTACCCAAGACTCCTCGCCCGTCCTGTAACCGCCCTGGATCATAACCCGGGGAGAACAGATGCTTCACTTTTTCTACCCGCTGATCCCCAGTTCCTACAGTTATGCGCACCCGCACCATCAAGCTCCCACGTTCGGCCCTGACTCCACCTGTGCGACACTTCGACCAGGCGCAGTACACCGCTGATGATCGACTGTTTGCTACCGCACTAGGAAAACCGATACGGTACCGCAGCCCGTATCTATCCTTTTTTGGACCTTTTCGGAGACGATCCCATACCCAAGCACGCAAGGCTGTAACGATCGGTTAGACGCTATATCTTGGGCCATGCAGAGGACTGTTCCGCTACATATTACATACGATACATTTACTAGCTTAGATTGCTATAATGCCAACAGGTAACGGTAGCTTTCTGTGCGACTAGAAAGAGGAAATCGCGGCCTATGAGCGAAGCCCAAAGCGAAAACAGCGCGGCCAGGAAGAGGAGCCTACTCTGGATGGAGATGTTGTGGGAGGCCACAAACACTACGGCGCAGGAGGAGGAGCGGAAAGAGGAAGTCCTGGGGCTGTTCCGCGGACTAGTCACGGACTCTAGCAGCGGGCAGGAAGTCCGCGAGTACGTGCCCTGGGAACCGCTATGGTGACCGCAAGCGTCCGACAGGCAAAGGGTGGTATATGGTGGATGGTCGCTACCTTACCCGCCTAGAGGGTTTCCCAAGCAGAGTTCAGAGGGCGATACTCGAAGCGGACGGGCACAGGTGCCGCAAGTGCAAAGCTACGGAGAACCTTGAAGTGGACCACATAGTGCCTACTCACCACGGTGGACAGAGCACCTTCGAGAACGGGCAGACCCTATGCCATGAATGCCATCGTCGTAAGACCTACTACGAGGAGTGGATAAAGCCAAAGTCCGCGAACAACCTGCTCGATCCCCCTCCGTCGTCCGGTACCACCGAAGCTCTCTTCTACGTGGACCCCGGGATATGGAACGCGACGAAGCGGCGATGGGAGCACTACGGGCCGTTTCTCACCTACGAAGAGGCGTGGGGGTGGGTGGAGAACAGGTGGCTATAGGTCAGCGCAGAGGTTGGTAGCTCCACGAGGTAACGCGCCGCTACTCGCCCACCTTGTCAAGGGCTCAGGTAGCTTCCGAAGAACCCACTGAAAAGCGTCCCCTACGACGGGACGCCACGGTACGGCGCATCTCTACACGTTACACGCTCGTTACGGGACGGTACTCGGCTGCTACAACAGCTACCGGTGGCCGCTCGGTCATGCAAGTGTAGGATCTTCTCCGGCACACGATGGAGTTGCCCGCTGTTGTGGCCACCACCCATAATCGCTATACGAAGGCAAGAAAACCAACACTATGAGATAATGGTCTCCACTGGCGTGCCATCCTCCTTAACCTATTCCCGGTTATTCATCCATGTCTCTGTGGCACGCCAGGTTATCGTATACAGCATGTTGTGTGCAATGGCTATTCAACGCGCTACATGTTGTGATTGGTAGTGGATCGTGGATAATCGGCGCGCCTGCTCTGCTCCCTTCACCGCCCTCCCCCACTTGCACATCTGGCAGTAGGGTCAGTGGCCAGCAGGTTCTCTCTGCCGAGTACGACAATCCTTTTCCGCTAACTGCTCGATGGCGTTACTCGTAGCGTCCCACACACTGAACCTGGCGACCTCGCTGCCATCTTCCCTACGCAGCACAATCGCTTTAGGGTCGCTCACCAGATCCAAGCGATACCCGTTGCCGAGATGATGGTGCTTGCCGTAGCTCTCGGTCATAATCCTACCCTTTCCGTTGCATGGTCTTACCCTATACCTCGATACTCCTGCGCGCATCACTCAAATGAGTGATTTTTGCCGCAGCGTACGATCACGGGGCGCAAAACAGGGAGCATATACTCGATTGGCGTTGGCAAGAGTGATTGGTGGCGGAAACCTTGTGGACGGATATCGGCTCCGGTGCACCGTGGGCGTGGAATCATGATTTTCGTCCACTGTCACGGAACCAGGGGCGGTTCCACGGTCAGGGGGTGGTAGATACGATGGATGCGGAAAGTGTCATTTTGCAAGAAAACATTCAAGGCTGCATCGGTTAGGATTTGGTGCGTGGAGAACACTGACCTCACCATCCGCCCCGGACGCCGAGAGGACGCGGCGCAGGCGGCCCGGCTCTGGATGCAATGTTTTTATTATGATACGTCGAACTACGAGATCTACACCACCTCCGTAGGCGCCGAGAGGGTGATGCGCCGTTTTCTCACCGACCTGGCGGGCAGCAGCCACGCCTTCCTCTTCGTTGCGGAGTACGAAGGGCGCACGATCGGGTT
>JALYGY010000193.1 GCA_030776865.1 Actinomycetota bacterium
CGTCCGAGGTGAGCGGCGCGTCGTACTCCTTGTGGTAGGTCGCGTGGTCGCCGACGATGTTGACCATCGGCGCGTTGGCGCGCCGGGCGTTGTGCACGTTGGCGAGCCCGTTGGCGAGCCCGGGCCCTAGGTGCAGAAGGGTCGAGGCCGGCCTGTTCCCCATGCGCGCGTAGCCGTCGGCCGCGCCCGTCGCAACGCCCTCGAACAGCCCCAGCACGCACCGCACGCCCCCTATCCGGTCGAGCGCCTCGACGAAGTGCATCTCCGAGGTGCCAGGGTTGGCGAAGCAGACCTCCACTCCCGCGCCGGCCAACGTCTCGACCAAGCTCTCCGCCCCGTTCATCGGTCCCTCCCCTACGCTCCCTTCGTTCGGCGTACCCGACTAATCTTAGCCTCGCCGAAACAGCCGCGCCGTCGGGTATGCGCCGCGACCGTCTTCTAGTGGGTCCACGCAAATCAGGACAACGCCGAGCATATCCTTCCGCTCTGTGCTTGCATGGGACGGCGAAGTGGAGACGAACGTAGCACCCTAGCCCCTAGACTCCGAGCATCCTCCTCCACCAGGGTCTCCTCCGCCACCCTTCCGGGGAGCGCTGGTAGCCCAGGTCCTCCCAGCCGACCTCCGTGATGACGAAGGGGCCGCCCCTCTCGTCCGGCGCGAAGGGCCTGATATAGCCCTGCTCCTCAAGGTAACGCTCGCCGATGGCGAGTTCCGGCGAGTCGGGTTCCAGGCCCAACCGCCGCACCACGTTCGGGTGCCGTGGGGACACCCCCTCGGCCGTCCCTTCGGCCTGCTCTCGGGCCATCGCTCGCAGGAGCAGAGCCGCGAACAGCTTCAGCCTCAGGCCCCTAACCACTCCGGCACCCCTCGTCTACCGGCCTCTTCCCCGCTGATGAGCGCCCGACCACGCTCCCATGGTAGACGCCTCCACAGCCCGCCGCAGCCGCGAGGAGGCAGGGGACATGGCGCCGCCCCCGCGACCGGCCGGGCATCCCCAGCGGGAACTCCGGTCCCTTTTTCGGTTGTCGCAGGCCCCTGGTCTACCTGGGGGATGTACCGGCGACTGCTTTGACGATATCCTGCCGGAGCAACATCAGCGAGCCGAGCGCTGCCAAAGAAAGCAGGATCGACTAGCCGGAATCCGGGGAGGTTGAGGATGAATCTGGTAACCGAGCGCAATCGCAGGTGGTGGGTCGTGGTAGCGATGGCCTTGACCACCCTCCTCATGACCATCGACTTCAACGGGCTCACGGTCGCGTTGCCCACCATAGGTCGGGACCTCGACACCTCGACTGCCGGTCTGCAGTGGACCATCAACGCCTACTTGTTGGCTCTGGCGGCTCCGTCGGTGGCGGCGGGTCGCCTGGCGGACATCTTCGGTCGGCGCAGGGTGCTGCTGATCGGCACCGTCGTGTTCATTGTGGGTTCCGCGGCCTCGGGGCTGGCGCAGGCCGACTGGTGGCTTATAGGCGCACGCGTCGTGCAGGGCTTCGGCGCAGCCGCCTTCTTCGCCGCCTCCCTCTCGATCGTGAGCAACGCTTTTCCGCCCGAGGAGCGGAGCAAAGGCATCGGCGTGTGGGCGGGTATCGGCACCGTGGGGCTTGCTATAGGACCCTTGATCGGCGGCTTCTTGACGCAGACGTTGTCGTGGCGCTGGTTCTTCTTTGTGAACATACCCGTAGCGGTGCTCGCCATAATCCTGACCTTGGTGGCCGTCCGCGAGTCCAAAGACGAGAGCGCAAGCCGCCACGTAGACCTCACCGGTCTGCTCACCGTCACGGTGGGTCTTACAGCCCTGGTGTTGGCCATTCAGCAGAGCGACACCTTAGGCTGGGGCTCGGCGGTCGTGATCGGCTCGTTGGCCGCCGCGCTGGTCCTCTTCGGGCTGTTCTTCTTTATCGAACCGCGCCTGCCCGAGCCGCTGATAGATCTGGGGCTCTTCGCCAACCGCAGCTACCTCGGAGCCAACGGTGTGGCCTTTGCGCAGAATTTCGGGTTCGCCGCGCTCCTGTTCTTCCTTACGCTGTACCTGCAAAACATCCTCGGCTACTCGCCGCTCCAGGCAGGATTCGTGTTTCTGGTGTTCTCGGCGATCCTCGCGGTGGTCGACTCGTTCGCGGGCCGGCTGGCAGCGTCGGTGGGGACGCGACCGCCGATGGCGGTGGGTATGGCGCTGTGCGCAGCGGCGTTCCTGATGCTGTCCCTGCTCAGGCCCACGAGTGGTCTGTCCATAGTGATCGCCGCGCTCCTGGTGGCGGGCGTCGGGCAGGCGCTGGCATACACCGTCTCCACCACGGGAGGCATGCAGGCGATCCCCGAAGCCAAGGCGGGAGCCGCCTCGGGGATACTCTCTATGATACGGCTCCTCGGCGCCGTCTTCGGCGTAGCGGTCACCGGGGCGCTCTTCAAGGCGATGGAGAACAACAGGCTCGCCGAGCTGCTCGCGGCCTCGGGAGCCAGGCTCAGCGCCTCCGACCGCGCTGAGATACGAGGGCTGTTATCGGGATCGGGGGCCGCCAAAGAGAAGCTCGCCCGGCTTGCCCCGAGCGTCGCCGAACAGGTAGATCGGGTGGTGCGGGAGGCGTTCGTGTACGCGTTCGACGGCGCGATGTTACTCTGCATGGCGATCTCGCTGGTGGGCGCTCTGACCGCACTCCTGGTAGCCGGCAAAACCCCGCAGCACGCCGCTGGCCCCACACCCGAGAGCCCCGGGCGCAGGAGCGGACACCCCTAGCGTCAAGACTAGGGAAGCAGTGAGACTACTAGCAGCAGACCCTGATGCCCGATGCCTGAAACTTGAAGCCGCTGTCAGAAGTCCGCAAACCGGGGCGGGGCTTATTCGCCCCGGATATGGAACTCGGGCGGACCGTACAGCGTCAAGAAGTAATATGCCGCCAGGCCGAACCCGATCGCGATGACGACGCCCCGCAGGACGGTGCGGTTCACCCTTCCGGAGACCATCCCCGCCAGGTAACCGCCCAGCAGCCCGCCGAATGCCATGGGGAGGCCGTACCCCCAATTGACCGCGCCTTCTATCACGAGCACCAACACCGCGACCCCTCTGAGGCACCCGGTCAGCAGGTTTTTCAGGGCCACCACGCGGTGGACGTCGCTCATCCCGTAGAGGCTCAGGGCGCTGATCATCAGGATGCCGATGCCAGCCCCGAAGTAGCCCCCGTAGAGCGCCACGGCGAGCGTCGTTACCGCCGCCACCGCCAGCGGCCAAAACCCCGGCGCTGACCCGCCGGGGCGCAGGAAGCCTCCGCCATGACGACGACGGGCCAGCGTCGGCTCCAGCACGAACAGCACCGTGCCCCCCAGCACCAACCACGGCACCAGGAAGACGAAGTTGCGGTTGCCCGTCCAGACCAGCAGCAGCGCCCCTACAAGGCCGCCCAGCACGCTGGGGACGAGTAGTAGCCACAGCCATCGGCGAGGCACCTCGCTCAACTCGCCCCGCGTACGCCACACGGCGGCGGGGTAAGCGGGGAGCAGGGCCAGGGCGCTCGTGGCGTCCGCGGTAACCGGCGGCACGACCAGCGCCAGCAAGGGGAAGGTAATGAGCCCGCCGCCGCCGGCCAGCGCGTTAATCGCCCCCGCAACGACGGCGGCTATAAAGAACAGGACATGAGTCTCCATAGAGCGCGCCCCCTCTGCAAACCTACGACCTTCAGCATGCTCACTGCGCCGGGTGGTCCGCCCGCCCGGCGCAGCATCCGGGCGAGGCTCCTATGTAGCGGTGGGTAGGACCGCGCTGATGTCCGGCACCATTGCGGCGCATCCTACGCACGCCTTCAGGTGTGCTTGCGCCTCCAAGCCTGCCCTCCTACGAATATCTATAAGTCGGCTCAGGGGCGGTACGTCACGGCGTTGAGGCACACGGCCGGGAAGTCGTAGCCCTCGCCGGAGTAGTACGGCCGAGCTGCTTCGCGCACCCGCTCCCAAACCGTCTCCTGCGCTTCGGGAGAGAGGGCCTGCAGAACCGGCGAGAAAGACCCCGCCGTCTCGGTAAGAAAGCGCCAGTAGGCCTCCTGGTTGGCAAACCGCCAGCGGAAGGAGACCTCCTCTATCTCCGGCTCGACGAAGCCGACCCCCACGACGAGCTGACGGATACGTTCCGGATCGGCCATGACGAAGGCACCGGGCTCCTCGGGATCGGGGGGCGGATAATGCCCCAGCTCCACCAAGACCCTGCCCGCCAGGAAGATCGCCGGGTTGCGTTCGCGGGCAGCCCAGACGGAGAAAGCCAGCCTGCCCCCCGGGCGAAGCACCCGCCGGGTTTCGGCGCAGGCTTTGGCAGGGTCGATCATCAGCATGTAGCCCCAGCGGCATAAGACGCCGTCCACGCT
>JALYGY010000194.1 GCA_030776865.1 Actinomycetota bacterium
TTGCGCAAGACATGCCGCAAGATCACCGCCAGACCGGAGAGCCCTTTGGCCCTCGCCAGGGTGACGTAGTCCTGCCCGAAGACCTCCAGCATCTCAGACCGGGTAAACCTCGCGATCGTCGAGATGACGAAGACCGCGAGTGCCAGCGAGGGCAGTACGGAGTGCATCCAGCTCTCGAAGAAGGCTATCGGGAACCACTCGAGCTTCACCCCAAATACGTACTGCAAGATGGGTCCCAACACGAAAGTCGGCACGGATACGCCCAGCACAGCCACCACAACCGCCGCGGTATCCCACCAGGTGTTGTGCCGCAGGGCGGCGACGATGCCGAGCGCCAGCCCGATGAGGAGCCCGAAGATGACTGCCTGTATTCCTATAAACGCGGAGATCGGCAGGCGTTCCAGGATCATCTGCATTACGGGGCGGCTCTCGAAGTAGAACGAGTTGCCTAGGTCCCCCTGCGCTACGTTGAGCATGTACTTGGCGTACTGTACGTACAGCGGCTCATCGAGGCTATACTTCTCGTAGAGTCGCTCCCGGATCTGCGGCGTGAGCTTGTCGTCGGCGAAGGGCGTGCCCGGGAGCAGCTTGCTTATAAAGAAAGTTATGCTGATGATGAGAAAAAGCGTGATGAGCATGTAAGCGACCCGCTTTGCTATGTACCTGATCATCTACGAGCCCGCCTCTCCTCAGAAGTCGCCCTCACTGTAGCGAACCAGGCGTGGGGCGCTCCCCCCTAAGGAAGTCGCCCCATCTACGCCCGCACCGCTTTCCCGCTGTTTGGTCTCGCTAACTCTCGAGCTTCCACCACCTCACGTCGATGCCGGCGCCGTATTTGTGGTCGACGTAGTTCTTGATAGCGGGCCTTATGAGGTGAGCCTCACCCTCGAAGTACATCGGTGCCGTCCCAGCCGTCTCCGTCACCAGAACCTTCTCCGCATCCAGTAGCATCTGCATGCGCTGCGCGAAGTCTGTCTCCTTCCTGGCGCCCTCGATCAGCTGGTCGTAGCGCTTGTTGGAGTAGCCTGAGGTGTTGAAGGCGTTGTCACTCTCGAAGAGCTCGAGGAAGTTTATCGGGTCGTTGTAGTCCGCGATCCACCCCTGCCAGGAGAGTTCGAACTGGCCGTTTGACTCCAGCTCCAGCTTCCTATCGAAGGGTTGCACCTTCACGTTGACCTTGGCCCCCAGGTTGTCCTGCAGCTGTGACTGCAAGAATGTAGCTATGTCCCTGGCCGTGCTGTCGTCGTAAGCGAGCAGCTCGATCGGGGGGTTCTCTCCTACCTCTTCAACGCCCTGCTGAAAGAGCTTCCTGGCCTGTTGAGGATCGAACTCCGGCATGGTGGGCCCCAGCGCCTCGCGGTAGGTCTGGTCCCCGGGGCCGGCCATGCCCTCCGGGACGAAGCCGCTTGCAGCCTCTGAGCCGTTCTGGAGGATCTGGTCCACCAGAGCTTGGCGGTCGAAGCCCATCTGAATGGCTTTGCGCACATTCTCGTTCTGGAACAGCGGCACCTTGTCCTGGTTGGGAACCATGTAGAACGTGGCGAAGTAAGTCTGCGACCAGAAATCCGGAGTGTCGCTGTATTCCTGCACGTACTGGCCGTCGATCTCTACGTCATCGAGCTCGCCGGACTCGTACAGGTTGACGGCGGTATCGAGCTCCTTGACGATCTTGCCCTCGACCCTCTGTATGACCACATTGTCTGCATCCCAGTAGTCGTCTCTCTTGACCATGGTGACGCCGTTTGTCGGGTTGAACTGGTTGAGGGTATAGGGACCGTTGTAGAGCAGGGCGTTCGCGTTCTGGGCGTACTGGTCCCCTTGCTCCTCCACGAACTTCTGGTTCTGCGGCAGGTACGTGAAGAAAGACGTAAGGCCCAACCAGAATGGCGAAGGACTCGCCAGCGTAACCCTTAGCGTCTTGTCGTCGGGCGTCTCTATGGCCACGTCCTCGGCGCTGCCGTCGCCCGCGTTGAACTCGGTGGCGCCCTCTATGAAGGAGGTGAGGATGTAGGCGTACTGCCCGGCCGTGTCAGGGTCGAGCGCTCGTAGCCAGGCGTACTTGAAGTCCTGGGAGGTTACCGGGTCGCCGTTGGACCACTGTATACCGTCGCGCAAAGTAAAGGTGTAGGTGAGCTTGTCGTCGCTGATCTCAACGCCCTCGGCCATGTCCGGTACGGGCTCCTGGTTGGGGTCCAGCCGGTAGAGGCCCGACATCACGTTCAGCAGTATGTCAGTGGAGACCGAGTCCGTAGTGGTCGTAGAATCCAGGTCGCGGATGGTGTCGCCGAGGTTGACGGCGACGGCGCTGCTGCCGCCACCGTCTCCACCACCCTGTCCTCCACCGCCCTGCTGGAAGACGCCGCAGCCCGCCGCTCCTAGCAGTGTCGCCCCCGCCAAGCCGGTGCCGCCGATCTTCAGGAAGTCCCGGCGGGTTATCCTGGTGGCGCCGGGGGTCTCACCCCTCCCGAGCAATACGTTCCTGGCTTTCATAGCTCCTCCTTTCTCATCCCTAAGCCCGCGCATGCACCGTGTTGCCGGCTACCGATTATAAGCCAGGTATACGGGTCCACGCAGATTTTGGATGCCGTCAGTACGCACAGATGGCCAGCTTAATCTTCCGAGGAAGCTCACTTCTAGCCCGAAGCTCTCCGGAGAGCGGTCCACCCTTGCATCGAAGGTTTCCACACTTTCTAGGTAAGGTTTATTTGTACTGTAACTGAGGCGAGGAAAGCGTGTCAAGGACACATCGTTGGATTCGTATCAACCTTGATCGATCCCTCACCAAACCATTGCACAGAGGGAGCCCGCCTTCGGCAATAGCGAGATCCAAGCTCGACCAAGAAACGCTCGCCGGAGGAGACGAACCGCCGCCTTTCGCTCACGCGTCGCGTCGGTCCCGGACGTACGCCTCGTAGGAGGGGTAGGTTCGGGAGCGCCGCCGGGAGAAGAGGGCCAGGATCGCGGCCCCGGTTCCGAACAGGGCGAGGCCGTAGAGGAGGAGGCCACCGAGGACGGGGATCACGTAAGCCGCCGCAAGGATGAGGGCCCCGACCATCGCGGCCAGGGCGTTGCCCCCCCGGTAGTGGCCGGTGGCGAAGACGACTCTCCTCCCGACTAAGTACGCGGCTACGAGCGTCCCGAAGAAGACGAAGGCCAGGTACGCCGGGGCTAGGAGCAGCAGGAGCGGTATGCCTATGATGGAGACCGCGAGCACCACGGCGAATACCACGACCGCCGGCACGGAGGCCAGCCCGAAGAGCAGGGACCATCCGGGGGATTCCTCTGCCCTGCGCGCCGCCGCCTGAAGCGGCCCCGGCGCCAGGACCGCAAGCAGCACGCTGCAGGCCGCAAACGCCGCGGCGGCGAAGAACCAGCCCACGAGGCTCGGTATCCCGAATCCATCATCGGGTTCGTGATCCATGTCTGGCCTCATGCCAGTCACCATGTTTCCCTCCACCACAGCGTCCGGGTGCGGTTCGATCTGCCCGCTCCCGTAGTAGACGTTCCCGTGCACCTCCGCTCTAGGTCCCAGTTCCACGTCCCCGCGGGCCACATCGACGTCCCCCCTGACGGGGGCGTCGACGTACACATCGCCGAGCCCGGCATCGATCTCGCCGCCCACCGGACCGTCTACCCTAACGTCACCGACCCCCGCGTTTATGCCACCTCCCACACGGCCATCTTCGTTCACCTCTATGTCGCCGAACCCCGAGCGGACGTCTCCCTCGACGGAGCCATCCACCATGACGTCGCCGACCGCGGTGGAGGCTTTGGGAACGGTCTGTTCCGGCCCCACCACGATATCCCCCCAAGCCTTGTTCTCGAAGGCGTGGGCAGGAACCGGCAAGAGAGCGACGAGCCCCAGGACCGCGACGGAGAGCATGAACAGGGGCCGTACGATGGTGTGGGGGGAGAGCGCCGGAGTGGAGACCCTCATGCCGCGCGGGGGCGCCGCCTGGTCGTCCAGAGGAGCGCCGCGGCCAGAGAGAGGTCGAGCAGCGCCCCCACGACCAGGGCGGCGAAGATGACCGGACCGGCCGCGACCAGTATGGTCTGGGCTACGTCCGCAAAACCCCACACGACGCCCCAGAAAACGCCCAGCGCGTTCACCGCGAAGACCGCCGGGGTGGTCCCGTCGAGGCTCAGGGCGAGCGAGGCGACCAGCAACAGGGCGAGGGCGAGGGCCGTCCATAGGAGACGGGTCTTTATGGGCCGGGTCGGCAGCGCCATCACGACGCCCGGGCGCACCGATCGCGCCTCGGCGAACTCCAGAGAGTAGAGAGCTGCATTGAGCTCTTGTTCCTTCTCGTAGTGCTTGCGGCAGCCGGGGCAGGCTTCCAGGTGATCCCGAACCTCGCGGGCCAGCTCCGGACCGAGCGCGCCGTCGGCGAGCTCGAAGATCACTTGCGGGTCGCAGCGGCGCGGATCGCTCATCCTCGCTCCCCCACCTCTTCGAGCCTCTCGCCCAGCATGTTCCGGGCGCGGAAGAGCCGGCTCTTGACCGCCGGGATGGTGATACCGAGGATCTCGGCTATCTCCGCGTAGCTCATCCCCTCGGAGTAGCGGAGGATGAGCGGGACGCCGTAGGTCTCAGGGAGGGTCGCAACGGCACTTTGCACGCTCCGGGCGCGGTCGGCCTCGAGGGCTTGGGCTTCGGGTCCCCGGCTCGTCCCGGCGTGCGTCTCCGGGTTGAACTCTACTGTCTCCCTGCGGCGTCTTAAAGTGTCCACGCCCAGGTTGTTCGCGATAGCGAGCAACCAGGACTTGAAGCGGTAGTCCGGATTGAAGGTCTCCAGGCGATCGTAGGCGCGCAAAAAGGTCTCCTGCACCAGGTCCTCGACCGAGATCTCACGCCGCGCGTAGGGGTAGAGGATGCGGCCGACGAGCCGCTCGTAGCGCCGCATCAGCTCCTCGTAAGAGCGCACGTCGCCGTCAAGGGTCCGGGCGACGAGCTCGTTGTCGTCCAGCGTCTCGCGCCTAACGGCGCGACCCCTGAGCCTCTCCCGGAAACCGCCTAGCGCCACTGCGGATGTGTACTCCATACCAGAATGAGTATACGCTCCTCGCCCGCGAAAGTTTCTCTGAGGGAATGTACGGTGTGCCCTGAAGGTGCGGATCGGACCCTACCGCCTCACCCGCTGCTCGCCGCGAGCGCGAGGACATCCGAGAACCGCCCTGTCTACGTCACCTCCACGCCAACTTCTGTCTCCGCAGCAAGGCGTAGAGCACCACCAGCACGCCGCCGCAGGCCACGAACGCGTTCGGCAGGCCGACGTCTCGAGCCTCCGGCTCGCCCTCTACGCCGAGCGTCTCCCCGACGGCCTCTCCGGAGTAGACCTTTATCAGGGGTACACCACCCTTTGCATACTCGTAGAGCGGCCGCCTCTCCTGGAGCGCCAGCATCTGGCCCGTGTAGATGGACTGCCGCGGCAGGAAGAGGAAGTACGAGTTCTCGCGCGGCCTCTCGTCCCGGGGACCTCCCTCCGGCGCTATGGGCGCGAGGTAGGCCGGGCGCAGATCTCCCCTGAGCTCCCCGATCCGGCGGTAGCTCTCGAGCACCGGGTGCGTGCCCGCCTGAGCGTAGACCGTCGCTCCTTGGGGCGCGACCTCGCTCACCCACTCGACGGCGGGCTTGTAGGTGTTGGCGAGGTAGGTGGTCTCGAATCCCAGAGAGCGCGCGCCGGGTATGAGGCCGACGGCTTCACCGTAGTACTCGAGCGAGTTTGCCGTCCCGGTCCATAGGATGCCAGGCAGGGAGAGCAACGCGTAGGCCGCGAGCGTAACGGCGGGTCGCGGGTAAAGCTTGGAGGCGATCCACCCGATCCCCACCCCGGCGCACAGCGCCCACAGGGGGAAGGCCGCGAGGAATTGCCTGGGGCCGCCGTAGATCGGAACCAGCCCAGACCCGGCCACCGCGACGACGAGGGCGAGGTTGAGGAGGATCCAACCCGCCGCGGGCCCATGCGCCTCCCCCATGAGCCTCACCACCCCGATCACCGCGACCACCGCCACTGCGAGCGGCACCAGCGCCACGAGCGCCACCAGCGGGTAGTGGAAGGGTGCCCCGGCCCACCACTGCCCGAGGTAGTAGGCGAACCGCTCGTTCTGCAACCCGGCCGTCCACGTCAGAAACTCCCACGTCCTCCCGAAGGGGTCCCGCCAGAGCCAGGGCCAGATCCCAAAGAAAACGACCATCCCGACGCAAGAGCACGCGAACAGCCGCACAAAGGCCTTGCGGCGGTAGATCGCCGCCCACAAGAACGCCGCCAGCACCAGCGGGAAGACGTTCAGCTTGGTCGCGAATGCCAGCCCCAGTAGAGAGCCGGCCCCCACCGTCCGCCATCCACCGCCGCGCGTGAGCATCCGGTACACCGCGAGCGCCGCTAGTAGGTACATCGAGGCGACCGCCCCGTCGAGCTGCCCGAGCCGGGCGAAGCCGAAGAGGACCGGGATCAGGGGCATGCTCAAGGCCGTACCCCAGGCCGCCGCCGCGCCGAACTCGCTCCGCACAAAGCGGAACGCGGCGTAGGTGGACAGGAGGAACAGGGCGTAGGAGCTCATCCGGTAGGCGTCGCCGAGGAGGGCGAGATCCTCCGTCCCGAAAACGAGCGCTGCTCCTCCCGCGAAGAGCCCGGCCCACAGCTTGAAGAACGGCGGGGCCTCGTGGCTCTGCTCCCAGTAGCGGTCTATGGAGGCCCACCAGTCGGAGGGCTCCGCCGCAACGTGCCCGAACCAGGAGAGGTAGCGGTAGGAGGAGGTGAAGTA
>JALYGY010000195.1 GCA_030776865.1 Actinomycetota bacterium
TGCCCGAGATCCCTCTCACGGGCGGACGGAACGGGCGTCCTTTCCCGCGCGCGAACGCAGAGCGTGCCGGCCGTCGCAGCTAAGAACGAGAGCGAGATCGCGGCGGTCAACGGCAGGGCCACGTAATCCACCCGCGAACCGAACAGCGACACCGTCTGCCCAGCCCACAGCCTGAAGACGTCGGAGCCGAGCCCCAGACTACTGGAGCGCTCGCCCCTCCCGCTCAGCACAGCCCATCCCTCGCCAACCTGCACCCTGTGCCCCCTTTGACACACGCTCTATTACCTGCTATAAACAAAACAATGGTAAGAAGATAGCACTGTTCTCTTACCTGTTCAATAGCTTTCGATGGTAAGAGCGTAAATAGGGGGATGTGTGAGCGAAGAGCTGGCTGGGATGGACGGCCTCAAGCTGTTGGGTGGGAGGTTGTGCCTGGACTTCGCCAACACGGTGGACCCGCGCCACGGCGACCACCAACGCGAGTACCTCGCCGATTATTCGGATCTCCTGCGATGGGGCCGACGCGCGGGCGCGTTGGGGGAGGGCGAGGAGCGTCGCCTGCTCGAGGAGGCGTCGCTTTCTCCGCGGAAGGCGGCCGCCGCCTTTGGGCGGGCCCTGGCGCTGCGGGAGGCGGTCTACCGCGTGTTCTCTGCCCTCGCACACGGGGGAGAACCCGAGGCCGCCGACCTTGAGACCCTCGGGGTTGCGTACTTGGATGCGATGAAGCACTCTCGGTTCGTGCACAAGGACCAGGGGTTCGAATGGGCGCCCATTGATAAGGACGACGCGTTCGACCGCCCTCTCTGGTCCGTAGCCCGCTCCGCCGCCGACCTCTTGGTGTCGGGGGATCTCGGCCGGATCAAGGAGTGCCCGGGGAGCGACGACTGCGGGTGGCTCTTCTACGACTCGAGCAAGAACGCGAGCCGCCGGTGGTGCAGCATGGAGGGGTGCGGTAGCCGCGTCAAGATGCGGCGGATGTACGCCCGCACGCGGGCGGCTGGCGCGTCGGCGAAGCGTGAAGACCGGGGCTGAAGGGGTGGCGCCGAGGAGCCACCCGAGGCGGTTCCGCTTCGCGCACCTTCCCACGCCCCTCGAACCACTAGAGCGGTTGAGCGGCGAACTCGGGGGGCCGCGCATCTACGTCAAGCGCGACGACTGCACGGGACTCGCTGGGGGCGGAAACAAGACGCGCAAGCTAGAGTTCTTGCTGGCCGACGCCGTCCGTCTGGGTGCCGACACGATCCTGACCGCGGGCGCCGTGCAGTCTAACCACGCGAGGCAGACAGCCGCCGCTTGCGCCAAGCTTGGGCTGCGCTACGAGCTGTTCCTGCAACGCAGTGTTCCGAGCCGGGGTCAGAACTATGAGCGCTCTGGCAACCTATTGCTAGAGCGGATTGCTGGAGCGGAGGTGCACGTTTTGTCAGGAGAAGCTGACGCGGGAGCAGCGATGGAGGCGCGCTCCTCCGCCCTGAGAGAGGAAGGCCGTAGACCGTACGTTATCCCAGTCGGGGGATCTAACGCCATCGGCGCCCTTGGCTACGTCGAGTGCGCGCGCGAGCTGTTCGCCCAAGCAACAGAGATGGGGGTAGAGATAGACGCGATCGTCCACGCGAGCGCGAGCCGCGGGACCCAGGCTGGGCTCGCCGTGGGCCTCGCTGAGCTCGAAGTGCCGACACGCCTCATGGGGATTAGCGTCAGTAGCAGCGAGGCGACGGCACGAACCAGCATCGAGCGTATCGCCGCTGCGGCCTGCGAAAGCTTGGGGCGCCCAGCGCGTTTCGCGGAGATCGAAGTCGACGACCGCTTCGTCGGCGAAGGGTACGGGGTACCGACGCCCGGCGGGATTTCGGCGATAGAGCTGCTCGCCCGGCTCGAGGGACTGCTGCTCGATCCGGTCTACACTGGGAAGGCAATGGCCGGTCTCATAGAGATGGTACGCGAGGGACGCTTCGCACCCTACGAGAACGTCGTCTTCTTGCACACTGGCGGGTGGCCTGCCCTCTTCGCCTACCAAGAGGAGTTCAGATGAGGAAGACCGGCAGCATGAACCACCTGCGCCTCACCGTGAGCGACATCCCGCGCGCGGAGACATTCTACGACCCGCTGCTTCGCTTCATGGGCTACGAGCTCGCCGAGAAGAGCGAGGAGCGACTGGCCTGGAGGATGCCTTCGCCCGCCGGCAACCGCCAGTGGGTTATCCTGAGCGTCGCAGCGGAAGGTTCACGCCACGCCAGGCATGACAGGTATTCGCCCGGGCTGCATCACTTCGCCTGGAACGCTGAGAGCCGGGAAGAGGTCGACCGCTTCCACAAGTTGCTCGTCGAGCGGGGCGTGGAGGTTCTGGATCCGCCCGCCGAGTATGGGTACGAGCCAGGCTACTATGCGGTGTTCTTCGCCGATCCTGACGGCCTCAAGCTTGAGCTCGTGCATGTACCAGAGGATCCCAACCCTCATTGAGCTGATCTCGCTACGGCGGGTCAATACCGGCCGTAGGTAGCTGCCGGCCAGGGAGAGTAGTCGTAGGGCCCGGTAGGAGAGCTCAGGGTCAACAACATGGGGATCCAACTCACGTTTTTCTCCCCAAGCCTCTCCCTGGTCACCACTTGCGTCTCTTTATACCCTACAGCCATGGTATGCACAGGGTCGTGGGGACGGTCAATCCGCCAACCGGGGTCCGATCACCCGTCCGAAGGCTTCGACCTCGACCTCGGGCAGCTGGTAGCCGGTCTTCAGGTTGTGTGCGGGGAACAGGAACACACGCTCGATCCCGGCCTCCTCCCGGGCTCTGATCAAGCGCTCGGCGCAGTACTCCGGCTCGCCGAAGAGCCCGAAGGCGTCGCAGATCCGGGTGGACTGCTCCTCGGTGATGCTCGAGGGGTCCGTGCCTGCGGGCACCTCTATGCCCGCCTCCTCGAGCCAGCGGAGGTTCGAGCGGCTCGGGTACTCCAGCCAGGGCTGGCCTTCCCTGAACCACCGCCGCGGCCATTGTCTCGTAGAGCTTCGGTCGCCTACGGCTATGGGCACGATAAATATCTCCCGCAGTTCAGCGGGATCCCGGCCCGCCCTGCTCGCTCCGGTGCCCAGGCGTTCGCGAGCCGCGGCCACGGATGCGGGGTGTAGGCCGACCAGCATGAGCGCGCCGTCAGCGACCTCGCCAGCCAGCTCCAGTAGCCTGGGCCCCGAGGCCGTCAGCAGCACCGGCGGCAGTATCTCCGGCCGGTTGTTGAGCCGCAAGGCCGCTCCACTGGAGGCCGTCACGGTCTCACCCGCGAGCAGCCGGCGCACCGTCACGACGTCCTGGCGCAACCTCTCCAGCGACGCCCGGCGCTCTCCGGCGGACTCGACCGAGAGGAATCCTGGAGCGAGTGTTAGGAGAGTGCGGCCAGGCGCGACCTCTTCCAGGGAGTTGGCCAGGGCCGCAAGCACCAACGGGTGGCGGGTGACGGTGTTGGAGGTCGCCGGGTACAGGAGGAGACGTTCGGTCCGGGAGGCCGCCAGGGCCAGCGCAACGTAGGCGTCCCGGCCGCTGTGGTGGTGGTCGTGAATGCCGACGCCGTGAAAGCCCGCAGCCTCGCACCTCCGGGCAAACTCGACCAGCTCGGGCATCGGCACCCCGACCGGTACCCTGATATCGACTTTGATCCGCACGCTCCCATCTTCCATCAGCCTAGAGACCCGCTCTTCCCCACCGCGCTCGCCGCCATCTCCTCGGGAGACTCTACCACCGCAGCGCCGGTCACTCCGGGTTGAGCGGGTGCGGCGCGGTTTACGCGGTTGGCGTCACCAACAGGACCTCGCCCGAGTAGCGGATGAGCTTGTGCGGCACATCCGGGGCCCGGCCGATGGTCCCGAAGCCGTTGCGCGTGTAGAGCTCGACGGCCCCCTCATTGTGCCCGAAGACGAGTAGGCTCAGCTCCCGGCATCCGGCCTGGCATAATTCGACGCTCGGGCCGCGCCGGCCGGAATCCGCATTCCCGCGATGTTTTCCGCTCAAGTGGTGTGTAAGATAACAAAGATAAGCTGCGCAGAACGGGATCAAGGGAGGATGACCCAATCACGTCGCCCCCGATCAGAGACCGGTCGATGGGCCGCCGGGTCCACCTCGAGCAGCCCATCCACGAGGAGGCCCTGGCGCTGCTGCGCGAGAACGCAGAGGTCTCGGTCGGCTTCGGGCCCGAGGCGCGCAAGCTCGACGACGTGTTGCTGGCGGAGATAAACGCGCTCCTGGTGCGGACGAAGCCACTCGGCGCGGAGGAGATAGAGAAGGCATCGCGCCTGCGAGTGATCGCACGCCACGGCGTTGGCGTGGACAACATCGCGGTGGAGGCGGCGACGCGGCGGGGCATACCCGTTCTGATCACACCGCGAGCCAACCTTCGCTCGGTGGCCGAGCACGTTTTCACCCTGGCCCTGGCCGTGAGCCGCAACCTCCTGCGCGCCGACCGCTACGTGCGCGAGGGGCGCTTTGCCGAGCGGGACTCGCTGGTGGGGCGGGAGTTGTTCGGGGAGAGGTTGGGGGTGATCGGGATGGGACGCATCGGCGAGGAGGTGGCCCGCATGGGTGCCGCGGGCTTCGGCATGCGGGTGCTAGGCTACGATCCGTTCGTGGACGAGAAGGCACTGCGCGCCCAGGGGGTCGAGCCCGTGAGCTCCCTCGACGAGCTGCTCCCCGCCTGCGACTTCGTCAGCGTACACGTCCCACTCACGGAGGAAACCCGAGGGCTGCTAGGTGCCAGGGAGTTGGGGCTAATGCGCCCCGGCTCGGTGCTCGTGCAGGCCGCCCGCGGCGGGATAGTCGACGAGGGCGCGCTCGTGGAAGCATTGCGCGACGGCCCTCTCGCCGGGGCCGGCATCGACGTGTTCGGGGAGGAGCCGCCGCCTGCGGACCACCCACTCTTCTCTGTGGAGAACGCCGTCTTGAGCCCGCACACTGCCGCGAGCACCCGGCAAGCGATGCGACGCATGGGGCTGGATGCCGCTTGCGGCATCCTGGACATCCTCGATGGTGCCGATGCGCTGAGCCCACCGATTGGTGCGGCGTGGCAGACCGTCAACCCGAGCTTTGCGGTCGCGGGAGAATGAGAAGGGGAGCCGCAGGTCCAAACGCTCCGAACTTATAGCTAACCCCGTGTGCAGGTTTAATCGGTAAGAAGCTCCGCGAAGCGCAACGGCGAGGAGCAGCGCTCGCCTGATTGGCAGAGGTAAAAGCTCATGTGTGGCTTAGGATCTTGCGCAGCCAGCGAGAGGTGAGGTGCCAGCGATCGCGCGCCCACACCTTCTTGGCCCCATAGCGCTCGACCAGTTGAGAGATCACCGTCTCTATCCGACGTCTCTTTTGCGTCAACCACCGCGGCCAAGGCACCTCTTCCCTCTTTTTGGACTTGTAGGGAGCTAACAAACGCAGCCCTTCGTCCTCGAGTCGCCGGGCAAGCTCGGGGCTCCAGTAGTTTCTATCTCCTAAAGCCCAACCCTTTGCCTCTTCGAGCAGTTCCTCGGCCAGGTGCAGGTCGTGAGCGTCGGCCGGGGCGAGGCCCACGCCCACGATAACTCCCGGCCAAGCCACGTGCAGATGAACGCGAAGCCCGTAGACGGTCTGCTTGCTCATCTCGTCGTAGCCGAAGGCGCTCTCCTGCGCCAAGAGGCGACAGCGGTAGGCTCGTGCGAACCGACAAACCGGTAGCGGGAAGGAGTCTATCAAGGACACTTCCGGGTCGAAGCCGATCCGGCTGAGGAGCTCTCGCCAAAGCTTCCTCTTCACCACCCAAAGGTTGGCCATCTGGCGGGTGAAGGTGGTGCGGTGGACCCTTTTTAAGGCAGGGAACCACTCACCATAGTGCCGCCTGCTGAAGTAGGTGTAAAGGCCCTTCTCGGCGTCTATGCCGAGAAACTCGCCGACGATTTCGATGGTTAGCACTTCGGAGTCGGAGAGCTCGGGAGCCGGACCGCGGCTGCGCGGCGACGCCTGTTGCTGGAGCCAATCGTCAGTGAGACAGAAAACGGCTGTGATGAAGGTGTTAAGATCCACGAGCGGGAACCTCCTCTACGGCGTTGGCTTAGAGCACCACCGAGCGTAGCGAAGGTTTCCGCTCTTCTTCAACTCATCAGAAAAACTTGCACACGGGGTTAGCTATCTTGAGAGCAGTCGATTCCGCCAACGACGGCACGCTCACTGTTGCTGCTCGAAGCCCTAGTAGGCCGAATCTAGTGTCCACGGGAGGACTCCCTGTTGCCACTGCTCCAAGTTTGGGGTCTCTTAAGAGGCCGGTCTCGGGGTCGGAGCCTTTCTCGGGCTCACGTCCTCGGCTTCGTCCACCCTCTTGCCCAAGAGGTAGAGGGCTGCGAGCAGGATCGCCACCATCACGATCAGCAGGATCCACCCTGGCACCCCGAACCCAATCGGGAGAAGGCCGAAGATCAGGCAAACAACCCCTACGAGGAGTGCGTACGGGAGCTGGGTGCGAACGTGGTCGATGTGGTCGCAACCCGAGGCCAGCGAAGAGAGGATCGTTGTATCAGAGATCGGGGAGCAATGGTCGCCGAAGATCGCACCCGACAGGATCGAGCGAATCGCCGCGTACAGGATGAAGTAATTTGCGGGATTCGCCATGTCGTTCGCTTGCAGGACGCCCCACGTGAGCGGAATAGCCAGCGGAAAGAGGACGCCCATCGTGCCCCAGCTCGTACCGGTTGCGAAGCTCATCCCCGCCGCGAGCACGAAGATCAGGGCCGGTATGACCGCCGGTGGCAGGTTCTCGCTCAGGATCGAGACTAGATAGTCGGCGGTCTGCAAGACCTCCATCACGCCGGAGAGCGCCCACGCCAGAACCAGTATCACCATGCCGAACAGCATAAAGCGCACCCCGGCGTACCAGGCCTTGGTCACCTCATCCAGATTTAGGATGCGCTGCCCGAGCGAGAGCACTGCGGCGACAAGCACGCCCAGAAGAGAAGCCCACATCAGGGCCGCGTAGGAGTCGGCGGTTCCGATGATGTCCTGGATCGTCTCTCCGCTGCCGGTGACGTACATCGCGACCAGGGCGGTTCCGATCAGCACGACTATAGGGATGACCGCGTTGGAGGCCCGGTCCGGAGTATGCTCTTTGGGTTCCATCTCCTCGCCACCCGCGGCGGCCGGGTCCACGTCCGCGTCATCGCGCAGGACCTTGTTCTCTGCGCGAGCCCTCCTCTCGGCTTCGTACATCGGCCCGAAGTCGCGCCCCGAGATGGCTACGGCGAAGACCATGAAGATGGCCAGGATCGGGTAGAAGGCGTAGGGGATGGAACTGAGGAAGATGGAGTATGGATCCTGGTCGAAGCCCGGGATGCCGCCCACGGCGTCCCCGATCAGGCCGATCTCGAAACCGATCCAGGTCGTGATCAGGGCAATGGACGCGACCGGAGCAGCGGTCGAGTCCACGAGGTAGGCCAGCTTCTCCCGCGAGATCCTGAGCCGGTCGGTGACCGCGCGCATGGTGTTGCCTACCACGAGTGTGTTGGTGTAGTCGTCGAAGAAGATGGCCAGGCCCAAGATCCCGGTGGTGGCCTGCCCCCTCTTAGGGGTGCTCGCCAGGCCGATGATCCGGTTCACCACGCCCCTCATCCCGCCGTTCTTGGCGATGATCCCGACCATGCCCCCGATCATGAGTGAGAAGATCAGGATCTGGGCGTGGCTCGCGTCTCCGTCTGGGGGAGCTATGGCCTCGACGACGTATACCTGGAGGGTGTCGAGCAGCCCGGACCACAGAGACCCGATCCCGAGTCCGTAGGTGAGCACTGCGCCGGAGTAGATGCCAACGAAGAGTGAGGAAATCACCTCCCTGGTGATCAGAGCCATCGTGATCGCCAGCAGCGGCGGGAGCACCGAGAGCCAGCCGGGGATGGAGCTGGTGCTCTGTTCGGCGATCTCCTGCCCCCCCTGGACCAGCGCGATGCTCACCTGGCCCATCTCGGAGACCGTGATGTCCTCAACCGTGGCAGATCCGCCGGAGAGATCTAACTCGTGACCCTCTCCTGCGACCACGAGCTTCGGTGAAGGCGCGTCGCCTTCGGGCTGCGGTCCGCTGACCTCCACGGAGAACGGTACCCCGGTGAGCACGACCTGCGGGGGCTTGATCGTGTAGTCCCCCTTCCCCTGGGCCGCGACGACGCCCGGTGAGAACAGGAGGCTAAACAACGCCGCGAACGCTGTGAGGACCAGCAGAAGGACGGCGAAAACGAGCGCGCTCCTGCGCTTTCTGGCAGGATACCCCTTCCAATCCCACATCGATAATCTCACTTCAGCTCACCCTATCCCTTTCCTCAAACGCTCTTGAACGCAGGCTGAGTCTCTGAAGCCACTTTTTCTATCTTCGCTCTTGGCGTCCCAGATTGCAACCCTGTATGCATCGAACCCTGGGATCCCCATAACCCCACCGCCTGGGTGCGTTCCGGCACCGCACATGTAGAGACCGCTGAGCGGCGTTCTGTACCCTGCCAACCCCGGGGCAGGGCGGAGGGAGATCAGCTTGGCGAGCGCCATCTCCCCGTGGAAGATGTTGCCACCGATAAGGCCGAAGCGCCGCTCCAGGTCGCGGCGCTCCAGAACAACCGTCCGCAAACCCGCCCGACCGAGATACGCAGCGCATACCAGACCGTTGTGCCCTCCCCCACCACGATGGCGTCGTAGCGTCCCGAGTCCGTCATGCTCCACCCCTCTTCGGTAACGCCAGGAATTGGAGTGTAATATATTTCTTACCAGCACCGGGGATTGCCGTCTGCGTGCGCAGCTACAATCAGTGCTCCGGTCACACCAGGGATGCCGAGGGGGTCGCCAGGCCAACAGGGGCTTCTAAGCGAGCAAGTCCGCTTCGTGCTCGGTCGCGCGTTCCTTCTCCGGACGCACCACTATGACGGGGCAGGGGGCGTAGCGCACGACAGAGTCCGAGACGCTTCCCAGCAGGGCTCGCCTCATCCCGCCCAAGCCCCGACTCCCCATCACTATAAGGCCGGTTCCCAGATCCTCAGCTAGGTGCACGACACCTTCGTCCGGCCGCCCGACTTCGAGGTGGACCTCCGCGATGCTCCCCCCGGCAGCCCTTATCTGCTCTGCCTCCTCGTCCAGTCGTCCCCGGGCCGCGCTCACCGCTTGGTCGGTCCGCGCTTCTATCTCCGGCTCCGTAGCGAAGACAGGTGCCAGACGCGCAACGTGGACCACATGCAGCTCAGAGTTAGTGCTGTTGGCCAGATCGATGGCTGTATTGGCAGCCAGTTTTGCCTCCCCAGAAGCGTCGGTGGCCAAAAGAATCTTCGTCGGGAAAACAACCGACTCTCCGCGCACCACCATTACGGGACAATGGGCGTGCTTAACCACCGAGTGTGAGACGTCACCGATCAAGGCCCGGCGAATCGCGCCGAAACCCCGGTTTCCAACGACAATCAGGCCAGCCCTTATCTCTTCTGCCTGCTCAACTATCTGCGCATCGGGCCGACCCACCCTGAAGTGGGCCGCATCGACCGCTCGTCCGGAACGTCTGATTCTTTCCACCAACCCTTCAAACTCTGCCCGAGCCTTCTGCTCGATCTCCTCCTGGAGTTCCGTGTCGGGGCTGTAGGGATAATCATGGAGCGGGCCGAGACGCAAGGCGAAGACGTGGACCATATGCAGCTCGGAGCCGGTCTTTTCCGCCAACTCGACCGCGGTGCGTACGACCAGCTCGGCCTGCTCAGAACCGTCGCTGGCCAC
>JALYGY010000196.1 GCA_030776865.1 Actinomycetota bacterium
AACGCCGAGCAGCGCGCCGCCGAGTACGTAAAGGGGGAGATGCAAACCCCCGTCGTCGCCTACATCGCGGGCTTCACCGCCCCCGAGGGCAAGACGATGGGCCACGCGGGCGCCATAGTCTCCGGCGGCGAGAGCACCGCCGAGGCGAAGAGCGAGGCACTTCGGAGGGCCGGCATCCGGGCGGCGACGAACCCATCGGAGGTCGGCGAGCTCGTAGCCGAAGCCCTGAAGTAGACGTGGCTCTCAAGGAGGTAGAGGGGCCGCCGGGTCCTCTGTGGAACCGCCACCCCACAGCAAGGTAGAAAGGAAGCGGCAGTGCGAACGGTAATAATCGGGGCCGGGGAGGTAGGCTTCAACACGGCCCGGATGCTCTCTCAGGAAGGGCACGACGTCGTACTCGTCGAGCAAGACGGAATGCTGGTGGAACGGGCAGCCGAGCAACTCGACGCCCTGGTGATCGAGGGCAACGGGGCGAGCCCCAAGATATTGGCTGAGGCCGGGATCGAGAGATCCGAGCTGCTGATAGCCGCGACGACATCCGACGAGGTGAACATTATCGCGTGCCTGACGGCGAAGACCCAGGGAGTGCCGCGCACCGTGGCCCGCCTCCACAACCCGGACTACTACGATCCGAAGGAGCCGTTCGCGCGAGACATACTGGGCATCGATTTCGTCATCCACACCGAGCAGATGGCGGCGGAAGAGATCAAAGACACCTTGCTCGTGCCGGGGGCGATCAACGTGGACGCCTTTGCCGGGGACAGCATAGAGGTTGCAGAGGTAGTCCTGGATGAAGCGTCCCCGGCCGTGGGGCAGGCACTCAGGGACGTGAGGCTCCCCGAGCAGAGCCTCATGGTCGGGGTAGTGAGGGGTGGGAAGGTACTTGTGCCGCGAGGAACCACCGTATTGGAACACAAGGACCACGTCCTGCTCATCAGCGGCCGGCGGCACATCTCCGAGGTAGTCAAGGCCGTTGCCACAAACACGGCGCCGGTCGAGGAGGTGACGATCTACGGGGGCGGGCGTATCGGGTTGCGACTGGCTCAAGCCCTCGAGGGAGTCGGCATGTCGGTGAAGGTTATCGAGAGGGACGAGGCCCGGGCCCGGTACGTGGCCTCGCAGCTTAAGAAGGGGCTCGTGCTCCACGCTGATAGCCTCTCCCGGGACTTTCTGATGCAGGAACGCGTGGACCGGACGGACGCCTTCGTCGCCGCCACCGCCGACGACCGGGCGAACCTTCTGGCCGCGATGTACGCCCGCCAGCTTGGCGCCCGTATAACTATCGCGGGCATTAGCCGTGGGGAGTTCGCGCCACTGGCCGACGCCCTGGGGGTGGACCTGACGATCTCGCCCCGACAGCTGGCCGCCGAAGCCATACTCCGGTTCGTGCGAAAGGGCGAGATAATAGACGTGGCCCTCCTGGAGGAGGGTGCTGAAATGATAGAGCTTCGGGTCCCGGAGGGGTGCCCGGTCGCCGGCCGGCCACTGAGCGAGGTGGGGTTCCCTGAAGGAGCGATCGTCGGGGCGCTGCTGCGGGACGGGGAGGTCATCATCCCCACTGGCAAGGAGGCGCTCAGGCCGGGGGACGATGCGGTCGTCTTCACCGTCGGAGAAGCCGTTGACGAGGTAGAGCGCCTCTTTGCACCCTAAGGTAATAGCCAACGCGCTGGGGGCCGTTATCGCCGCCGGGGGAGCAGCCATGCTCATCCCGGCGGCTTTCTCGCTTCTGGTGGGCGACGGCAACGCCCTGGCCTTCGGGCTTCCGGCGTTAGGGGCGATGGCTCTCGGAGCCATCCTCTTCTTCCTCACCCGCAGCCCCGAACCACACATCTTCAGGCAGGATGTGTTCCTCATAGTGGTCTTGGGTTGGTTGGGTGTGGCGACCGTCGGTTCGTTGCCGTTCGTCTTCTCCGGGCTCATGGGGCCGGTGGACGCCTTCTTCGAGTCCATGGCCGGCTTTACGACCACCGGAGCCTCCACCATCCGGGTGCCGGAGGAGGTCGCGCCTTCCCTGTTACTCTGGCGCAGCATAGCGCAGTGGACCGGGGGCATAGGGATCGTGGTTCTCTTCGTGGCCGTGGCCCCGCTGGTAGGATTCGGGGCCACGCAGCTCTACACGGCCGAGGCCGCGACCCCGGTGGTGGAGAGGCTCACCCCGCGCATCCGGGACACGGCGAAGGTGCTGGCCTATGTGTACGCTGCTCTGACGCTCGGGGGCGTGGCCGCGCTCATGCTGGCCGGGATGGGACCGTTTGACGCGGTAAACCACGCTCTGACTACCGTCGCCACCGGCGGATATTCAACCCACTCGGACTCTATAGCCGCTTTCGACTCTTGGGCCATCGAGCTGTCCCTGATAGCGGGGATGGTGCTGTCGGGGGCGAGCTTCGCGCTTTATTTCCAGGTCAGCCAGGGACGTCTAGGGCGCGTACTCAGGAATCAGGAACTCATAGCTTATCTCGGGCTGATCGCTGGAGGCACGGCCGTGGTGACGGCATCTCTTTACGCCTCCGACCACCGGGATTCTCTGGTACTCGCCTTCAGGGAGGCGTCCTTCCAGACCGTGAGTCTCCTTACGGGAACAGCCTTCGGCACAGCGAACTGGGATTCATGGAACCCGCTCTCTCAAAGCCTGCTGATGCTTTTCATGGCCATCGGTGGCATGGCCGGATCTACGAGCGGGGGGATGAAGGTGATTCGGGTCGTTCTGCTGGTGCGCCACGGCATGCAGGAGATATTCCACATGATCCACCCGCAAGCCGTCACACCGCTGAAGCTCGGCAACCGGGTGGTCCCCGAGCGTATGCGGACGGTGTTTCTGGGGTTCTTCTTCGTGTACGTGGCGTCCCTGGCGGCGGGCACGCTGCTCATGGCCCTGCACGGCCTGCCGACAGGGTCGGCGTTCGGTTCGGTCTTCGCCTGCCTGAACATCACGGGGACGGCTCTGGGGCCAGTTGGAGACCCGGCGTTCTACGCAGGGCTACCGTCGACGGCCAAGGTGATCCTTGCCGGCTTCATGCTTCTGGGCCGTCTCGAGCTCTTTACCGTGCTAGTGCTTCTGACGCCGGCGTTCTGGCGCAGCTAGGACGGCAGGCCTATGATCTGGCGCCCCATCAGGCTCGCGACGAGCTCCACAGCGAGCTCGGCGGTCCCGTTCCTGTTGTCCAGAATGGGGTTGACCTCAACGACGTCGAGGGAGGTGACGATGCCAGCCTCGTTGATGAGCTCCATGACGAGGTGCGCCTCGCGGTAGGTGAGGCCACCCCGAACCGGGGTGCCGACGCCGGGGGCTACCCCAGGGTCCACCACGTCGAGGTCCGCGGAGAGGTGGACCCGGTCGAGGTGCGAGAGGTCCCTTAGGGCGCGCCGTACGACGCTCGCGATCCCGTAGGCATCTATCTCCTTCATCGTGTAGACCCGGACCCCGGCCTCAAGGAGGAGGCCCCGTTCCTTCACGTCAACGGAGCGAAGGCCCAGGATCACGACGTCTTCGGCACGCACGGTCGCGCTCTCGCCGCCGATGCCCACCAGGTCGGGGTGGCCGCGGCCCGTGAGCACGGCGAGCGGCATGCCGTGGATGTTCCTCGAGGGCGAGGTCTCGGGGATGTTGAAGTCGGCGTGGGCGTCGAACCAGATAAGGCCGGTGCGGCCAGAGGATCTCGCGACGCCCGAGACGGTCCCGATGGAGATCGAGTGGTCGCCGCCCAGGAAGATGGGGAAGAGCCCCTCGGAGATCATAGACTCGGTCCGCTCGGCCACCTCCTCGCAGACGCCCCGGACGGCGGCCAGATGGCGTATCGCTTCTTCCTTCCCCACCACCTCCGGGATCGGGGTCCCAGCGTTGCCGAGGTCGGTCACAGGGTAGCCGAGCTCTTCGAGGACGGCCTGCAGCCGGGCGTAGCGGATGGCCGAAGGTCCCATATCCACGCCCCGGCGGTCCTGGCCGAGATCCATGGGCACGCCGAAGATTCCGGCAGGCCGGCGCACGCTCTCAAACAAACGCCACGCCCCCCGAGCGTCGCGGGTCCGCGGCAGCCTCGAGGAGGCCCCCCGCGGTGCGTCCGACGGCGTTGACCCCGCCGAAGTACATCGTGGGTTCCTCGTAGACGAGTACCTGCTCGTAGCGCTCCAGGTCGTCCGTGCGGGCGCCGGCCTCGTAGGCGAAGAGGTTGCCCTCGGCGTGGAAGCGCGGCGCGAGGACCGCCGTCTCCAGCGGCATCCCGAGGTCGAGGACGTTGACCAGGGTCTGGAGCATGGCCGTGGGGATGCGGGACGCACCGGGTGATCCCAGGGCTATGAGGCCGCCCTGCTCGGAGGAGAAGATCGTCGGGCTCATGCTGGAGATCAGGCGCTCTCCCGGCTTGAGTGAATGAAAGCCTCTCGGGTTCAGCTCGGGCTCGCCCAAGGTGTTGTTCACCGGGATGCCGGTGCCGGGGATCACGAGCCCCGACCCGTAGCCCATGGTGGCGGTAATGGAGACGGCGTGACCCTCGGCATCAACGCAGGAGAGGTGCGTGGTGTGCGGCGAGCCGAAGATGCGCCGGCGCTGTTCCCGGGCGTACTCCTCACTCGTCAGGCGCCGGGCCACGATCTCGTTCTCCGCGCCGTCCACGTAGGCTATCTCCCGGTCGTGGAGGGCGAACCTCATCGCGCTCGCCATCACCCTCGCATATTCGGCCTCGGACATGGCGGCGAGATCGTAGCCCGAGACCACTTTAAGCATCTGAGCGAGCGTCGGTCCCCCCGCCGAAGGAGGACCGTTCGTGTAGACGACCCCCGGCCCGAAGGCGACCGCGAGGGGCTTGCGGATGACGGGCTCGTACTCGGCGAGATCCCTCTCCGTAATGATGCCGCCCATCTTGAGGATGTAGGCCGACAGACGCCGGGCGAGCTCGCCCTCGTAGAAGAGGCTCGCGCCCCCCTCCCCTACCGCCTCCAGCGTATCCGCGAGCTCGGGGAATCGCATCTCCTCTCCCTCGAGGTAGACCCTATCTCCGTCGAAGAAGTTCTTGCGGGTCTCCTCGGTGAGCTTGAGAACCTCCTCGGCGACCTGGAACCACATGGCGCTCGTCTTGCACAACCTGAACCCCTCGCGGGCGAGCCGAACCGCGGGAGCGAGGGTCTGCCCGAGCGTAAGCCTCCCGTGGCGTGCCAGCAGGGACTCCCAGCCCCTCAGGGCACCCGGCACCGCAACCGACGCTCCCCCGACGGTCGAGTTGACCCCTGCCCCGTACTTGAGGACGATGGTCTGCGGGTTGCCACCCGCGCCGAAGGCAGAGGCCGGCAAGCCCTTGCCCGGCATCGCGTCGTAGAAGTCCAGGAGCTCGACCGCCCCGTTCGGGTCGCGCACGAGGGCGAACCCGCCACCTCCAACGGAGCTCAAGAGCGGTTCGGTGACGCTTACGGCAGCGGCAGCGGCCACGGCAGCATCGGCGGCGTTCCCTCCGGCGCGGTAAGCCTCGGCGGCTGCCTCGGCGGCGTAAGGGGTCCCCGCCGAGGCAGCGAAGGTTCGGGTAAGGTCGGCGACGTCCATAGGTGGCTATTATAAGCAGTCGGCTCACCACGGTTCACCGGCGCGCGGAGATCCGCGGCTCCAGGTGGGATACCTCGAGCGGTCGTTTGCCGGCGACGGGTGCGCGCTTGTAACCCGCCCCCGACCATTTTCTTACTTCTTACCTGCAAAATGGCGTGTTTTCGAGCAACAGAGCTCCGCATTGACTTGTTAACGTTACTATTGGCTATCATACCCGGCGTAGGCTAGCGGAAAGGGCTCGCGGCTTTGCACGAATACAATGCAGGATTCGGGGGTACGGGTTTTAACACCGCCTCCTACGAGGAGATCCGGGGCGCCGAGGTCGCCGACGTCTACTTCCACCGGACGATGGAGATCCTGCGCGCCCGCGGCCTCGTAGACACCCCCGTCCACGCCGAGGTCACCTACAAGACCTCCGACCCCGACGAATGGTTCGTGGTCGCGGGCCTGGATGAGGTAGCCCACCTCCTGGAGGGTACCGACGTAGAGGCCAAGGCAGTCCCGGAGGGCACGATCTGCCGTCCCCACGAGCCGGTCCTGACCTTCGCTGGTCCCTACGGAGCCTTCGCCGAGCACGAGACGGCTATTTTAGGGTTTCTCTGCCAGGCCTCGGGGGTGGCGACGGGGGCCGCCCGCTGCAAGCTCGCCGCGGGCGAGAGGCCTGTCATCTCCTTCGGGGCGAGGAAGATCCACCCCGCCATCACACCCTTGATAGAGAGGGCTGCCTACCTCGGCGGCTGCGACGGCGTGGCGGTGGAGCTCGCCGCCAGGCGCCTCGGGATACCCGCGACAGGCACCGTCCCCCACGCCCTCGTCCTGATTCTGGGCTCGACCGCCGAGGCCGCCAAAGCTTTCGACGAGGTGATCTCCCCCGACATCCGGCGCACCATCCTCATCGACACCTTCGACGATGAGAAGTTCGGCGCCCTGATCGCCGCCCGCGCTATCCCGGACTCGATCTACGCGGTAAGGCTCGACACCCCCGGCAACCGCCGGGGCGACTTCAGAGACCTGATGCAAGAGGTCCGCTGGGAACTGGACAGAGGCGGGTTCGAGCACGTCAAGATCTTCGCCTCCGGCGGCATAGACGTCGAGTACATACTCCACCTGAACCCGGTCTGCGACGCGTACGGGGTCGGCGGCGCCATCGCCGATGCGCCGATGATCGACTACTCCCTCGATATCGTCGAGGTCGCCGGCGAAGACCGCTCGAAGCGCGGCAAGCGCGGTGGCCGTAAACGCCTCCTGCAGCTCAAGGATGGCTCCCACAGGGTCATCCCCGCCGGAGCACCGGTCCCCGACGACGCCCGCGACCTGCTTGGACCCATAGAGAGGCTCCTCTCTACCCCGCCCGACGTGACCACCCTGCGCGAGCGGGTCCTGGATCAACTCTCCACCGGCGATTACGGACTCTGACGACCAGGACCCTACAGGCCGGGCGGCATCCTCTGCCCCAATAGAACCGCCGGCTGCACGCCTCAGCCACCCCCCGAGGCTATGACCAGGTAGTAGCTACACTCTCCTTTTCCAGCGTTATCGAACCGGTGCGAGACGTCGGCCTCGAAGTAGAGGGCGTCGCCCTCCTCTAGCAGGTAGTCCTCGTCCCCGAGAAAAGCCCTCAACCGTCCCCTCTCCACGACGACGTACTCCTCTACACCCCTGCGGTGCGGCGGGAACTCGCCCGAGGTCGAGTCCTCGGGTACGACGTTCTTTATGAACTCGATCCCCCGCCCGCCGAAGCTCGGAGAGAGCAGTTGTCGCTCGAAGCCCGTCTCCGGATCTCGCACAACCATTCGTCGCCCCCGAGGCACCACGACTACCTCCCTCCTCTCCTCGACCCCGACAAGCTGCGACAGCCTCACCCCCAACCCCTCCGCGACCTTCGCCGCGACCACGAGCGTCGGGTTCTTCTCCCCGCGCTCCAATTTGGAGATCATCGCCCGACTCACCCCCGAACGCTCCGCCAGGAGATCCAGGGTCAGCCCCCGCTCACGCCGCAAACCCC
>JALYGY010000197.1 GCA_030776865.1 Actinomycetota bacterium
ATACCCGGCGACCCGGCCCAGATCATCCTGGGTCAGACCGCCACCCAGGAGCAGGTCCAGCAGCTTCGGGTGCAGATGGGGCTGGACAAGCCGGTCATAGTCCAGTACGGGTTGTTCTTGCAGGACGCGGCCACGGGGGATCTGGGCAAATCCATCGTGACCGGTCGCCCCGTGACGACGGAGCTCCTTGTGCGGTTCCCGGCGACGCTCGAGCTCACCGCCTTCGCGATGATCATAGCGGTCGTGGTGGGGGTGCCGGTGGGGGTGATCTCGGCGGTCAAGCAGTACTCGATACTGGACAAGATCACCTCGGTCTTCGCGCTGGCGGGGATCAGCATGCCGATCTTCTGGCTGGCGATGATACTCGTCGTGATATTTACGGTTAACCTGGGACTCCTGCCGTTCCCGGGCCGATTGAGCGGCGGCACCTCCGTTACGGCCTTAACCGGGCTGGTGCTCGTAGACTCGCTCCTCACCGGCAACTTCGCGGGGTTCTGGGACGGTCTCAAGCACCTCATCCTACCCGCCGCTGCGCTGGGCACGATCCCCATGGCGATCGTAATGCGCATGACGCGCTCCAGCATGCTTGAGGTCATGGGAGAAGATTATGTCCGCACGGCCCGGGCCAAGGGGGTCGTCCCCTGGCGCGTGGTCTTCAAGCACGCCCTGAGAAACGCCATGCTGCCCACGGTGACGGTCATAGGGCTGCAGGTAGGGATCCTGATGGGAGGGGCGATCATCACGGAGACGATCTTCTCGTGGCCGGGGGTGGGGCAGATCGCCTACGAGTCCGTAAACCGCCGCGACTACGCTATGATCCAGGGCGTCGTTCTCTACGGCGCCACGCTCTTCGTGCTGGTGAATCTCCTTGTAGATGTTCTCTACGCGGTGCTCGACCCCAGGGTGAGGTACTGAGGTGGCGGAGGCAAGAATACCCAAAGGTTCGGGCGGAGGCCCCGTCGCGGGACCGGAGCTCGCTACTCCGGTCGAGGTCCGTACGAGGAGCCGCTGGGAGGACTTCCGGCGTGCCTTCTTCAGCAACCGTCTGGCGCTCTTTGGAGCCGTGATACTGGCCGTCTTCATACTGATGGCGGTCTTTGCGCCCCTGATCGCGCCGTACGGCCCGCTGCAGCAAGACCTCGCCGGCAAGTTCGCGCCACCGTCGGCGGCGCACCCCTTCGGACAGGACGAGCTGGGACGGGACATTCTCTCGCGCGTGATCTATGGAGCCAGGATCTCGCTAACCGCCGGGCTGGCCGCAGTGGGTATCGCGACGACTGTCGGAACCCTCGTCGGGGTCACGGCAGGGTACCTCGGCCGTTGGCCGGACTCGGTGCTGATGCGACTCATGGACGTCGTGCTGTCCTTCCCGAGCATCCTGCTCGCTATCGTCATCGTCTCGATCCTCGGGCCCAGCCTGACCAACGCGATGCTCGCCATCGGCATCGTGTTCGTGCCGCAGATAGCCCGCGTCGTGCGCTCGGCGGTCATCTCCGTCCGGGAGCGGGACTACATCGAGGCCGAGCGTGCTCTGGGTGCGGGCAACGCCCAAATCGTCTTCTCCGGCGTCCTCCCCAACAGCATGGCGCCCCTGATCGTGCAGGCCACCCTCACCCTCGCGACGGCTATCCTGGACGTGGCCGCTCTCTCTTTCCTCGGCCTCGGCGCCCAGGCCCCCACGCCCGAGTGGGGCGCGATGCTCACCGACGCTTTCCGCAGCGGCTTCGGCGTCTTCATCACGGGCCAGCACGCCATCATCTTCCCCGGCATAGCCATCGCCCTGTGCGTCCTCTCCGTTAACTTCATCGGGGACGGCCTGCGCGACGCCCTGGACCCGCGCCGCAGGAGGTAGCAGCGCTCGCACCCAGAGCAGGGGTTCTCCAGGCGGATCCGGTTCTCCTCCCCACAGTCTAGCCCATTTGGTCCAGAGGGAGAGCTCGGGAATGCAACAGCGCCTCCGCTTCTCGTTCCCGCGCTACCGGGTGACTGAACCGTGGGATATTGTTAACGTTGTTTGTTGTTTTGTTAAACGCAGGCGGTATCATGTACCGGTCGTGAGCCAGCAACCTTTCGAATCCTGGACCCGCACCGAAGAGACCGAAGAGAGGTCGCCCTTCCACGAGTCGAGGGCGAGGCGGCGGTGGAGCCGTGGGGCGCTAGCGCTCTTGGGGGTCACCCTGATCCTGCTCTCCGCCGGGTTCGTTTTCGCAGACGTCCGGAGCATCGGGGAGGCCGAGGTCGCGGCCCCGAAGAACGAGAGGCTCACCCTCACGGTCCCCGAGATGAAGCGCGTGAGAAACATCCCCGTCTACGATGGCGCCGCCGGCGACAAGGGTAAACTGGCCGCCGGCGCGCTCCACCTCGAGGACACAGGGTTTCCGTGGGAGAGGGTGGCGAACGTCTACATCGCCGGACACCGTCTCGGCTACCCGAGGACAAAGAGCTTCCTCGTCTTCTGGAACCTGGACAGGCTGAGTCGCGGCAGCAAGGTAGTTCTCAAGGACGCCAGGGGCCGGAGGTACGTCTACGAGGTCTTCGAGAAGCGGGTCGTCGGTCCCAACGACCTCTCGGTCAAAAAGCCGATAGGGGGCAAGAACATCGTCACCCTCCAGACCTGCACGCTGCCGAACTACGAGCGACGCCTGATCGTGCAGGCCGAGATCGTCTCGTAGACGCAGGAGAGAGCTCCCTCTATATCATCCGCCCGGCTTGCGTGCCCGCAAGGAGTACATGAGCGGCAGCTTCGGCGTGCCGTCCGGCAGGCGGTAGGTGTCGAACCCGGACTTCTCGAGAAACGGCCAGCGGGGAAAGAGCGTGTAGTCGTGCTCGTGCAAGAACTCGAGGACGAGGCCGGCCTCGATCACCGCGCTTACCACCTCGCCTAGGGTGTGGTTCCACTCGTAGGTGCGGTTGTAGACCGTCTCGGCCCCGAGATCGGCGTAGGTCCCCGGCTCGTCCCAAACCTCGGGTTCCTCGCCGTGGAAGTAGTCATGGGCTACGGTGAGGTCTTCGTCGCCGAACACCCAGCTAATGGGGTGGAACTCCGAGAGATACAGGAACCCCCCCGGCCTCACCAGGGAGGCGACCACCGCCGCCCAGCCACGGATATCCGGCAGCCAGTTGAGGGCCCCGAGCCCCGTGTAGACCACGTCGAAATCGCGTCCGCCCAGGGCTTCTACTGCGCCGTAGACGTCGGATTGCACGAAGTCGGCCTCGAGGCCGAGCTCATCGGCCAGCCTGCGCGCCGCCTCTATCGCCGGGGCAGAGAAGTCCAGCCCCACCACCCGGGCGCCGCGACGGGCCCAGCTCAAGGTGTCGATCCCGAAGTGGCACTGGAGGTGAACCAGGTCCTTGCCGGTCACGCTCCCGACCTCCGAGAGCTCGAAGGGGCGCAGGCGCTCCCCTCCGGCCTTGAACCCGGCGACGTCGTAGAACTTGCCAGAGACGTGGATCGGCACCCTCTCGTCCCAGTTGGACCGGTTGGCCTCCCGCCACTCGTCGCGCCAGCCGCTCATACCTCACGCTGCCTCGCCAGAACCTCCGTCGAGATCTCAGTTTACAACACACGCGTCCGGGTTCGGTGTCCTGCCAGGAAGGGTCCAAACGACCCCGGGGTTGGAGCCGACACCGGCATGGAGCATCTGTTTCGGGTCTCCGTCGCCCTCGGCAGCGGGCCGATAGGGACCGCCGAGTTCACGGGAGTTGACCGAACTATCCTCGGAAGAGATCGTAGATCTGACCTACAAGTTGATGCACCTTCACCTACTCGCCCGACGGGACGACACCCCTCATTGCCGATCGGGGTTGTAATGACGTGCCTCTACCTCCTGATGATTGCCGCACTGGGGGCAGGTGAACGGGCGCACCTTGCGAGAGCTGAAGGCGGGTACGATGGTTGTCTTGTTCCAGTCGAAGGCGTAGCCGCATCTCTCGCACTTCTGCCGGAAGGTCACGACCGTGCCCCGCGCGTCCACGATCACACCCCCCGTCATCTCTATAGCCACGCTTCCACCTCCCGGTAACGTTTTTATCCGCGGCATAGAGAACGATTGTACGCCAAACGCGTGCGATGTCCCCCGCAACGGGTTTGCCGGCCACCTCCGGGAGGCGCCCCATAAGTCGTGGCCACGCACCCTTGCGTAGAGCACTCCGGAGCCAGTACGCTCCGGCGCCGGCACGAACTCCAGGCTGGCCTCTCAGAGTCCTGGTCGAGAACTGGTGTCGTGTCGGTTGAGCGTCGTATTGCATGGTATTGTATCCTGAACGCAGGAACAGATCGATCGGAGACACGTTCTATACAGTGCGCGTCGCACGGAGATTCGAGCTACTCTTGGAGAAGTACCGCCATCCGGACGGCGGCCGGTGGAGCGGCCAGCAGCTCCAGGACGCCACGGGGGGTCGTGACACGCTCGTACGTGAGCATGATGCGCAAGGGGAGGATCTCGAACCCGGGCTTCGACAAGCTCAGGGCGATAGCGAAGGCCATGAACTTCCCGCCCGGTTTGTGGTTCGAGGAGGCCGATGGGATCGAGAACGCTACCCGCGTCGAACAACCGGCCGGCGAGCGGGGGATCGCCGACCGGCTGAACCGCCTCTTTGAGGCCATCAAGAACGAGAGGACGGGCGAGCCCTACACCAACGCCGAGGTAGCCCGCATGAGCCTCGGGGAGCTCACCGAAGAGGAGGTCGGGGGATCAGGACCGGGACGCTGGAGAACCCTACCATAAGCCAGGTGCTCGCCCTCGCGGAGGCGTTCGGCGTCCATCCTTCGTACTTCCTCGAGGGAAGAAAAGAGCCGGCGCTGCTCGGAGAGCGGGAGGTAAACGCGCTGGGAGACCGGAGGGCCCGCGCCATCCTCACCAGGAGCCTGGATCTCTCCGACCGGGAGAAGGACATGGTGCTGGACATGATCGAGCACCTCGGTAGACTACACGATTCCCCGTAGGGCTAGCGTCGGCTTGCAGCACCTCGCCGCTCTCCGGGCGCGACTGAGCCCCAGCACCTTACTGAGAAGAGAGGACAGCGGGCTTCGCCCGAGATATTCGCGCGGGGAGGGTCTCGAATGAGCATCGTTGCGCTTCGCGTCTTCCTCTTCTCGATATTGCCCCTCATCGTCGCTGCCGCCCACGTGGCTCTGGATAGGAGTGCGCAAAGCCGCGAGCGGAAGCTCGAAGTATTCTTGCTGTATCTCTTCGGCGTCGGCGTCGCCGGAAGCGGTATCGGCGGCTTTTTCGGCCACTTCTTTCTCTCTGACCTGGTAGCAGAATCCATCGGCTGGCCGAGAGG
>JALYGY010000198.1 GCA_030776865.1 Actinomycetota bacterium
GCTTGCCGATGTCGTGGAAAAAGGCGGCCTTGCGCAAAACGGGGTGCGGCTCGATGTTGGAGACCACGATCAGGGTGTGCTCGAATACGTCCTTGTGGTGGAACTCGGCCTCCTGCTCGACGTCCACCGTCTCCATGAACTCAGGCACGACGTAGGGCATGAGCCCCAGGCGCACGAGGGTTCGGAGGCCCTGTGCCACGTTCTCGGAGAGAAGGATCTTCTCGAACTCATCCCGGATACGCTCGGCGGAGATGCTCTCGAGCCAGTGGGCGTTCTCCCGGGTGGCCTCTTCGAGCTCCGGAGTAAGGGCGAAGGGCTTCTCCGGCGTGGACAGCGTCGTCTCGAAGCGCACCGCCCGCAGCATCCTCAAGGGGTCGTCGCGCATCCGGTCCAAGGGGTCACCGACGGGCCGGATCACGCCGGACTCGAGGTCCTTGCGCCCCCCACAAGGGTCAAGGACCTCGCCCGTGAGCGCGTCCACCGCAACGGCGTTGATCGTGAAGTCCCTCCTGGCAAGGTCCTCCCGCAGGTTCTCCCCGAAGCTTACGTGCGGGTGTCGGCTCCCTTCGGTGTACAGGTCGCTCCGGTACGTCGTGACCTCGACCGCGCAGCCGTCCACCCTCGCCCCGATGGTGCCGAACCGCTCCCCCACTGTCCACAGGTGGGTGGCGTGCGGCCTCAGGAGGTGTTTGATCTCCCGCGGATGCGCATCCGTCGCCGCGTCCGCGTCCGGGTGCGCGCGCCCCAGCAACGCGTCGCGCACGTACCCGCCAACGAGGTATAGCTCGTGTTCAGCCCCCCTGAACGCCTCACCCAGGCGCACGAGGGGATCGGGGACTTGCAATCTCTTCACGTCGGTCATCATCTCGATTCAGATTCTAGTACGTGAGGGGCTCACGTCCCAAGATAAGCGGTTTGTCGCGTCCTGTCCCTAACCGGGTATGGCGGCCTCGCGGGAGGGGAAGACGTCGAAGTAATCGCGGAAGCCGGTCACGGAGAAGATGCGCTCGACGGCCTGCGAGGGGGCGGCGAGCCGCAGCGAGGTCCCTTGCCTTTGCAGGGAGTCTTTGGTACGCACGAGGGCTGAGAGCGCGGTCGAGTCCATGAACGCCACGCCGCTCATGTCCACCACGACGGCGCCATCGGTCTGGGCGGCCCGCTCTATGGCGTACTCGACCTTCGGGGCCGTGTGGAGGTCGACCTCGCCGCGCACCGCGATGACGGAGTAGGCGTCGGCGTGCTCGTCTATGCTGACCTCGAAGTCCATGCCGGTCCCACTCCTCTCCGGGCGTAAAGTTGCGCGGCCCCCGGATATTAACCCAGTTCCCGCGGTCGGTAAATAGCCCGTTTTATGGGGATATGAGGCGTTTTCTGCTAACATTCGTGGGATGGAGAGGCAGGGTCCGACAGAGCGGGTGGCGGTCTTCGTCGACGGGGCCAACCTCTACCACTCGATAAAGAGCTACTACAGGGGCGTCCTCGACTACGACCGGCTCCTCTCGGCGGCCGTCGGGGACCGCAAGCTGCTTAGGGCCACCTTCTACATCGTCGAGAAGCAGGAGGCGGATGAGTCGCAGGGGACAGCCTCGGCGCGCTCGTTTGTCTACAACCTCAACAAGTTCGGCTACAAGGTGCGTTCGAAGCCGCTCGTGATCCACGAGACCCTCACCTCCGACGGTGAGCGCTCCGTCTCGCACAAGGGGGATTGGGACATCGGCATCGTCGTGGACATGATGCGCCTCGCGGATCACGCCGACACCTACGTCCTCGTCTCCGGCGACGGGGACTACGTCGAGGCCGTCGAGTATCTCCAGAGCGAGAGGGGCATCCGCGTCGAGGTCATAAGCGCCGCCCAGTGCACCTCCCAGGCGCTCCTCGACGTCTGCGACCTGCACACCGACCTCGCGGAGATCCCGAATCTGTTTAGGGAGAAGGCTACAGGCATGGGCCATCAGGCTTCAGGCAAGGTCCTCGGCTAGACCGAGCGAGCAGGCAAAGTTCGGAGAGATCCGCCTCCGCCGCGGGCAACACTCGCGAACGCTACGACAGGTCGAAATCTGAAGCCTGTAGCTCAACACCTGACGCCTATGGCTCCCCTATCACCCTTACTTCGGGCTCGAGCTCTATGCCCAGCTTCTCGCGGACTCTCTCGCGGACGAGCGCCATGAGCTCCAGGGCTTCTCCAGCCGTGCCGCCGCCGAGGTTGACGAGGTAGTTGGCGTGGACAGGCGAGACCTCTATTCTCCCCACCCTCGTCCCTTTGAGGCCCGCCGCCTCTATGACGCGCCCGGGGAAGTCCCCCTTGGGGCGCTTGAAGGTGGAGCCGCAACTTGGCCTGTTCGGGGAGCCGTTCATGCGCTGCGCGCGAAACTCTTTTATGCGGGCCCTGAGCTCCTCAGGATCGCCCCTAGCGAGCGTGTAGCCCGCCCGCAGAACGAGCCAGTCGGGGCGGTCGTGCAGGATGCTGCGGCGGTAGGAGAGGTCCAGGTCGGCGTTGGTCATCCTGAGGACCTCACCGTCCCGGTAGACGTCCGCCCATCTCAAGACCTCCTTGGTCTCGCCGTCGTAGGCCCCGGCGTTCATGTAGACGGCGCCCCCGACGGTGCCGGGGATACCGGTCGCGAACTCCAGGCCCCTCAAGCCGCGGCCGGCGGTCGCGTTGGCGAGCACAGGGTAGAGAACCCCGGCCTCGGCGCTCACATCGAGGCCCTCGATCTCGACTCGCGTCAAGGACTTGGCGAGCCGGATGGTGAGGCCCCGGATACCGCCGTCGCGCACCAGCACGTTCGTCCCCCCGCCGAGCACCGTTACGGGGATATCGTGCTCGCGGGCCTTCGTCACGGCCCCGATCAGGTCCTCCGCGTCGCGAGGCTCGAGGAGGGCGTCGGCGGGGCCGCCGATCTTCCACGCCGTGTAGCGCTTTAGGGGCTCGTCAAACTTGGCCGAGGGGAAGAGCCGGTGTAAAGTGCTCGCATGCACGAGGCTGAATATAAAGTAGGAAGGAACGCATTGCAGAAGGAGAGGGATCGGTGAAAGCGATGGCGCTCGCGGCGGGAAAGGGAACGAGGCTCTTCCCGCTGACCGGAGAGATCCCCAAACCCATGGCCCCTGTCGTGGACACCCCCATAATCGAGCACATCTTTAGCCTCCTGGCTCGCCACGGCATAAGGGAGGTCCACGTCAACGTCTACTATCTGGCCGACGCGCTGCTCAAGGCCTACGGCGAGGAATCTCTCGTGAACGGCATGAAGGTCCACCTCAGCCGCGAAGACGAGCTGAGGGGCACGGCCGGCGGCGTCAAGCGCCTGCAGGGTAGGTTCGAGGACACCTTCATCGTCGTCTCGGGTGACGCCCTGACCGACATCGACATCGGGGAGCTGGTCGCCTACCACAAAGAGAAGGGGGCCCTGGCGACCATAGCGTTGCACCGGGTCTACGACACCCAGGAGTTCGGGGTGGTCGAGGTGGATGGCGAGGGGAACATCCTGGGTTTCCAGGAGAAGCCAGACCCGAAAGAGGCGATCAGCACCCTAGCCAACACCGGCATCTACATCCTGGAACCGCGAGCCCTGGACTACATCCCCGAAGCTACCTTCTTCGACTTCGCCAGGGACGTCTTCCCACAATTTCTGGAGAAAGGGGAGCGGTTTGTCGGCTACCAGGGCGACTTCTACTGGTCGGATATCGGGACGCTTGAGGCCTACCGGCAGGCCCAGTACGACGTGCTCTCCGGAAGGGTGAGGGTCAGGATCCCCGGCGAGAAACGCGGAGAGAGCCTGTGGGTCGGGGAGGACGCCCAGATCCACCCCTCCGCCACCATAGAAGGCCACGTACTGGTAGGAAAGGATGCGGTCGTGGGGCGCGGGGTCACCCTCTCGGGAGCCGTGACGGTCGGGAGCGACTGCTGGGTGCGTCCGGGCGCGACCATCAAGCGGAGCATCCTGCTCCCCGGCGCGAGCGTGGGCGACGGCGCTTACCTCGAAGACTGCATCGTGGGCCACGGCTACGACGTCCGTGCCGGGGAGACGATCCGGGGCGGCGCCTTGATCCGGCGCGCCTAGAGGATCAGTTTTCCTTCGGTCTCACCAGGCGGTAACCGAACCCACGGACGGTCTCTATGAGCTTGGGGTCGGTGGGGCTGTCGTCGAGCTTGTTGCGAAGGCGCTGGACGTAGACGTTCACGGTGCGCTCGTCTATGTACTCGTCCTCGCCCCAGACCTGACGGAGGAGCGCGTCGCGCGGGAAGACGCGTCCGGGGCTCCTGGCGAGCGTGTAGAGCAACCTAAACTCGCGGGGGGAGAGGAGGATCTCCCTGCCGCCCTTGCTGACCTGGACCTGATCCGGGTCAATCTCCAGGTCCCCGACGAAGATCTTGCCCGAAGTCCCATCCCCGGCGCGCTCTCTTTTGCGGAAGATCTGCTTCACCCGCGCCACGAGTTCCCTGGGGTTGACCGGCGATCGCATGTAGTAGTCTGCCCCGAGCTCTATGCCGACTATGCGGTCCATGGTGTCCTCGTCGTGCAGCAGCGCCACGGTGGAGACGCCCGGCTTCTGGACGGCGGAGATCACCTGAAAGCCCCGCTCGTCGGGCAACCGGTTGTCCACGACCGCCACCTCGAAGTCCTCCCTCTGGGCCATCTGCCGCGCCTGCGCCCCCGAACCGGCCGGGATCACACGCCACCCCGCCCCCGCGAGCGCGCGCCTGAGGTGCAACCGCTCCTCGTCGTCCCCTATGACCAGCAGAACGGACCCGTTCAAGACCCCACGCCTACCTCTATCCGCAAACGCTCGCCACTACTACTAGAGAAGTATATCCACAAAAACCCCCGGAGGGACACCGACCTT
>JALYGY010000199.1 GCA_030776865.1 Actinomycetota bacterium
CACGTCTACGAGGGGCGCAAGCCGCGGGGGACCCAAGACCCTTCCGCCGTCGTCCTGTGGTCGAACGGGAGGGACGTAGCCTCGGAGGTGAGGCGCATCAGGACCTTCATACCGGATGCCGCCATCCTGATCTTCGCCGTGCACATGGACCCAAGAGTCGCCCAGAGCGCGCTGCGAGCGGGGGCCAGCGGCTTTATCCACGCCGGAATGCGCCCGGAGCAGATCGTGCGCGCACTCCGCCTCGCCTCCGCAGGCGAAATCGTCGTCTCCCACACCACGGTTTCCGAGGGGTTGCTCGAAAGCTTGGTGGCAGAGAACCCGTCGGACCTGGGGGCCCTTACCCCTCGCCAGCGCGAGATCCTGGAGCTGGTCTCCGAAGGGCTGAGCAACGCCCAGATAGCCGAGCGCCTGTTCCTCACGGAGTCCACCATAAAGCAGCACCTCTACGCAGCTTACAAGCTCCTTGATGTGCGCAACCGCATCCAGGCGACGAAGCTGCTTCAGGAAGCCTGACGCCCTCGGACCGGTGCAACATCGTGGTGCGAGTTACCGATACGGACAGACCGCTTCCACCAGGCTATCACCTGGAGCGTGATACGGACATCTTGACCTTGCACCGCCCGGACGGCTCCCTCCTGGGCGCGTTCAGCGCCCGAGGCGTAAGGACGGAAGCCCTCCTCCGGGCCGCCGAGGACGACCGCGAAGGCTACCCGGTCTATAGTGGCCCGGAGGCCTACGCCGAACCCGTCAGGCGGATGGTGAGGGCCCAGATGAACTGTCCATGGGAGAAGTTCTTGAAGAGGGAGGAACGGCGGCTGAGGGCCAGAAAAGGCGGCCAGCTGGCCAGAACCCTCGTCCGGGCCCTGCCGACGGAGCCGCAGGAGGACCTCGATCGGATAACCTCGGAGGATCGGAGAAGGGCGGAGAAAGGGCTCGTGGAGCTCAGAAGCGAGGAGGGACAGCTATTCTACAAGCACATAAACGACCTGCTTCCGGAGGACCGCCGGGCACGTATCAGGGCGGAACTGGCGCGCGTAGAGTGGCTTCTGGAGCGTCAGCAGCGACGAAACCTCCTCTTGAGACAGGGCATATCAGAGTCCCGTAGGTCATCGCGGGAATAGCCGCTGGCGCCCAGGTGTTGCATGAGTACGGTTGTGCGATCTCCTATGCTGGTTGGTAGAGCTCGAGGTCGGCCTTCATAACCATCTCCTCTGTGTCGCGGTGGAGGTGGAAGCCGAGGTCTCTGCTTATGCGCTGCATGGGGTAGTTCTCGAAGAGGATGTCGGCGGTTATGCGTCTCAGGCCCTCGGCGCGGCCCACCGAAAGGAGTTTGCTCAGGAGCAGGGGGCCGACCCCCCGGCGCTGGAAGCGGTCGCTGACGAGGACGGAGAACTCCGCCGCGGCGGCTTCGCTGACGAGGCGGCTGAGGCGGGCGACGCCCATGATCTCCTTCTCTCCCGTATCGGGGTCCTTACGTTCGGCGACAAGGGCCATCTCGCGGTCGTAGTCTATAAAGCAGATGCGCGTGAGGCGCTCGTGGGCCGTTCGATAGCTCAGGTTCAGCATGTGGAAGTAGCGCATGTAGACGCTCTCTGAAGAGAGCGTCTCGTGGAACTTGACCATGAGGGGCTCGTCCTCGGGCCGGATCGGGCGGATCGTCACGGGCTCGCCGTCGCGGGCCTCCTCGGCCCAGATGTATTGCGTCGGGTACGGCCGGATGGCGGTGCGGGGCAGGTTCTCCTCTTCGGTCTCGGGGTCGTGCAGGACGACGCGGGCGTCGAGCGAGATCAGGCGCTCCGGGGAGACGAGCAGCGGGTTGATGTCGAGCTCTTTGATCCAAGGCTGCTCGACCACGAGTTGCGAGAAGCGCACGAAGAGTTTCTCCAGCGCCGCGGTGTCCACCGGCGCGCGGCCGCGCACGCCCTTCAGGGCCTCGGAGATGCGCGTCTGCTCCATGGTGCGCCGGGCGAGGGTGGTGGTGAGCGGCGGGAGGGCGAGTGCGCGGTCCCTGTAGACCTCGACGAGCTGGCCGCCAGAGCCGAAGAGCAGCACGGGCCCGAACTGCGGATCGAGGCTGCTGCCGATGATGAGCTCGTAGCCCTCCAGGCTCACCATCGGCTGGACGGTGGCGCCAGCGAAGTCCTCCGGCGAGAAGTTCTCGCTGATCGAGCGCTCCATCTCCTCGTAGGTTCGCCGGACCTCTTCGGCGCTCTGCAGGTTCAAGCGGACGCCGCCGACGTCGGTCTTGTGGGTGATGGTGTTCGAGTCGAGCTTGAGGACCACCGGGTAGCCGAAGTGCTCGGCGAGCTCGATGGCTTCGTGCGCGCTGCGGGCCACCCTCGTCTCGACGGTTGGGATGTCGTAGGCGGCGAGGAGCCCTTTGGACTCGAACTCGGTGAGGATGGTGCGACCGGCATCGCGGGCCCCGGCGACTATCCTTTCGGCCCGTTCATGGTCTATGGCCTCACCATCGGTGGCCAGCTCGGGGGTCTCGTAGATGCCGCGCAGGTTGTAGCTGTAGCGCCACATGTTGGCGAAGGCACGCGCGGCGGAGTCGGGGTAGTCGAAGGTGGAGATGTCGGCGCCGTTCAGGATCGAGGTTCCCAGCGCGACCTCCGCGCCGCCCATCCAGCTGGCCAGCACCGGCTTGCGGATGCTCTGCGCGTGGGGCACGAGGTTTTGAGCGGTCTCCGTCGGTTCGGTCATGTCCTGGGGCGTCAAGACGACGAGCAGGCCGTCGCTACCCGGGTCCTTCGCGGCGGCCTCGAGCGTCCTGGCGTAGCGGTCGGGGTCGGCGTCGCCGAGGATGTCTATTGGGTTGGCGTGGCTCCAGGGGCCGGGGAGAAAGGCGTCGAGCTCCCTCTCGGTCTCCGGCGAGAGCTCCGCGAGCTCCCCACCGCCGGAGATGAGGGCGTCGGTAGCGAGCACGGCGGGTCCGCCCGCGTTGGTCATGACCGTGAGGCACGGCCCCTTCGGGCGCGGTTGCTTGCCTAAAGTTTCGGCCATGTCGAAGAGGTCGGAGATGGAGTCCACGCGCAGAACGCCGCAGCGCTTGAAGGCGGCGTCGAGCACCTCGTCCGAGCCGGTCAGGGAGCCGGTGTGGGAGGCGGCGGCGTGGGAGGCGGCCTCGGTGCGACCGGCCTTTATGACGATGATGGGCTTCGTGAGGGCGACCTCGCGGGCGGCGGAGAGAAACGAGCGGGCATCGCCGACGGACTCCATGTAGATGACGATGCTCTCGGTCTCTCTATCGTCGCCGAGGTAGTGGATCAGGTCTCCCCACCCCACGTCCATCATCGAGCCTACGCTCACGAACGCCGAGAACCCGAGGTTCTCCTGGAAGCTGCGATCGAGGATCGCCGTCATGAGCGCCCCGCTCTGGCTCAAGAACCCTACGCTCCCGGGACGGGCCATGCCGGAGGCGAAGGTGGCGTTGAGTCCGGTGGTCGGGTTCATGACCCCGAGACAGTTGGGACCGATGATCCGCATCCTTCCCCGCCGGGCCTCCTCGAGGGTCCGCCTCTCGAGCTCGGCGCCCTCGGCACCGGTCTCCCGGAAGCCGGCGGAGATTATGATGGCGCCCTCGACCCCGGCATCGACGCACTCCCCTATGATCCCTGGCACCGTCGGCGCGGGGGCGGCGATGACCGCGAGGTCCACGCGCGCTGGCACCTCGGAGATCCGCGGGTAGGCCTTTATGCCGAGCACGTTCTGGCGTCTCTCGTTCACCGGGAACACCGTCCCGCCGAACGGGTTCGAGACCAGGTTCCACATGATCGTGCGCCCGACGCTCCCCGGCCTGTCGGTCGCCCCGATCAGCGCGATGGTCTCCGGCCTGAAGATGGCGTCGAGCGGCAGACGCTCGTACCCAAGGACGTCGTGCGCCGGGTCCGCGTTCTTGTGCCTTTTCATAGCAACTCCTTAGGCATCAGGTTTCAGGCATCAGGCGTCAGCTGCTTCCCGTATGCCTAGGTACCCCGGACGGGGATACTTACGCCTCCGTCGCCGGAGCCATATTCATAGCAGAGGATAACGCTCCGGGGCGTGAACCCGCCCACGGGCATCGGTTCTTGGCTAACTACTGAAAACCTGATGCCTGAAGCCTGAGACCTATCCCTGTTTGCGTACGACGTTCTCCAGGAGGGTGCTGTTCGGGATGCGGTAGAGGTGCCCGTCTTCGGAGCGGACGGTGATCGAGGCGTACCCGAGCTCCTCGACGGTGCCCTCGATGCCGCTCACGGAGATCACATCCCCCACCTCGGTGCCGTCCTGGACGTAGCGGCCGGCGGCGATGTTGCCGGAGAGAAGGGCGAGCCCCTGCCCTAAAGAGAGGGCGGCGACGAGCCCGATCGTGACGAGGACTACCGCGGCTATGAGCACGAGGATGTAAGTCTCGAGGCCGAGCTGCGAGGCGGCCAGCAGCGCGGCGACGGCGAATATGGTGGTGAAGACGGCGCGCCGGAAGACGTTCGAACCGCGCAGCCCGGCGTTCTCGGCCTCGCGGCCGACCAGCTCGGCGAGCCACCCAGCGCCCATTACACCGGCGATCAGGATGACTAGCGCCACGAGCGCCCGACCGGAGAGGTTGACGAGCTGGTCCATCGTGTTCTCGAGCGAGGAGAGACCGAGGACGCTTAAGGAGCCCGCCACCCCGGTGAGCATGAGACCCCAGAAGAGCACGATGCCGAGCAGGCGCGAAGGCCCGCCCTCGTAGCCGAGCTGCGAGAGAGGGTTCGTGGCCCCGGTTCTCTCGAAGAGCTCGTCGAGGCCAATCTCCTCCAAAAAACGGACCATCAGGCGCTGGAGGAGATACGCCATGAGCAGCGCCACCAGTAGTACCGTCACCGCGCCCAGCAGCCGGGGGACGAACTCGACCAGTATGCCCAGCAGGTTCTCAATGGTATTGGACACTAGATCCCTCCTCCGTAGCTCTCCCTCCTCGCGACTCGCAGGCCAAGATAATAGACGAAAGCGTCGACATACGAACGCCCTAGAGAGCCGAGGAAGGTCTCGGCCTGCCTTAGGAAGGCCGAGAGGTAGGCCCGCCGGACGGCGTAGCCGACTATCGCCTCGGGCGCCTCGACCGGTTCGTCACCCAAGGCGGTGAGCATGACGAGCATCCGCGCGTAGGACTCCGCGAGGCGCCTGTAGTCCGGCCTCTCGAAGATGAGTCGCTCCGCCTCGCGGGCCTCCTCGCCCTCGAGCTCGCCAGCAGCGTAGGCCCCGATGAGCTCGAGCACCTCCCAGCCCTCTTCCCCGGCCACCGGCCTCACTCGATCCCTCCCGCCCTGCGGCGGCCGCTATTTTCCTCGGCGAGGGCGATGAGCATGGCGGCCCGGCCCCTGCTTACCCACCCCTTGGCCGTCCCGTCGGGGATCCCCAATACCTCCGCTATCTCCGCATAGGAGAGTCCCTCCATGTGCCGCAAGACCAGCGCGGCTCGGTGTTCTGCCCGCACGAGTTGGAGTGCATCCTGGATCTCCTGCTTGCGCTCCGCACTCAAGGTCGCCGCCTCGGGGTCGGCCTCTCCCCCGGCGGGCTCCGGCAGGTAGGGCATCTCCTCGCCGCCACCGTACTCCCGCTCCTGCCGGCGAGATTCCCTCTGGCGGGCGCTGAGGCAGGTGTTTACCGCGATCCTGTAAAGCCAGGTGCTAAAAGCACTCTCCCCTCTGAAGCTTTTTATGTTTCTCCATACCCTTACCCAGACCTCCTGGCTGGCATCCTGGGCATACTCGCTGCCCAGCATGCGTAGCGCTACTCTATATACAAGACTCGAATGAGCCCGAACCAGTTTCGTGAAGGCCTCCACGTCACCCCGGGAGGCGCAGATGGCGAGGTGCCGGTCCTCGACGCTCAAAGGCGTCCTCTCTTCGACCGGCAGTGGGAGATGGGGCGTTTCCCGCGCGGTCCCATACCCCACTACGATAACAGAGCCCGCCGCCACGAGACACACCGCCGGATCCGGGCGTCCCGTAACCTCAGCGAGGCCTCGCGAGTCCTACTTATACCGGCGGTATGCTGGGGACCCAGCGACCCAGGGGAAGGTGGAAAACTTGTACGGCATCAAAGTGCGGGAGTCGGGTGCAGAAGTATGGGTCGAGCTGTGGGGAGAGTTCGACCTTTTCTCGCTCGATGACCTGCACCGTACACTTAACGGGGTCCTGGACCTTCGAAAGAAGACCCTCGTGAACCTCTTTGGGATCACCTTCCTCGACCTGGCATCCGCCTGCGAGCTCGCCGTCCGCGCGCAGGTCTACGCCCGCCATCTCACCTTCCACAACCCCTCTCCCCAGGTAATGGCCAGCGTCGAGGCCTCCGGGTCGGGGGGCTGGATCCGCTTCCACTCCGGCCCCGACCGCGAAGAACCCCCGGTCTTCTCTGAAGCCCCTTCTTGAGCCCGGAGGTACGGCTCACCCCCGTGCAAGCCGGTCTTAGAGGGCCGTTACCGTGATGGTGCCCCCCTCGACCGTGAAGTAGGTGAGGGCAGCGTTCTTGATGCGGCTCTCCCGCCACTCGTAGCGACGGTTGGGGCTCTCGTAGAGGATGTTCTTGGGATCTGCCACGGACCGCAAGACGTAATCACCGTCCTTCAAGGGAGCTGTGCCCAGATCGACCCACTGGTCCGGGAGCCGGTAGTTGTAGGTGTCACCGAAACCGACCGAGAGCCCTTGGCGCCGTGTAGTGCAAAATCTGTAGACCTTGCGCTCCGGGGTGCCCCGCAGATCCTTGACCTTCCTGGTGTCCAGCATGCAGACGCCGTTTTTCGCGCCCTCCTTCTCGACGCGCTCTTGCTCATCGCGGCCCATCCTCACCCACTTGTCGTAGTCGGCCCTCCTCCAGAGCTGGTACTCGGAGAAGTCCCCGAAATGCATGTGGTTGTGGGAGGGGTGGTAGACGAACGTGCCCACGGGCTTCGTCGTCTCGTAGTCCCCCTTGCGGTTGTAGATCCTCTGCACGGCCTTTGTCTTCTTCTTGCCCGAGGGCGTCCTGACGATCTTGCCTCGCACCTCCAGCGGCCCTTGGCCGGCGTTCCACACCGTGTTGGTGAAGCGCAGGATGTAGTGACGGGTACCGCCTATGGGGTACGTGCCAAAGGTGAGGCGGGTGGGCTTGAGCGTTTTCAGGTTCGGGTAGAGGGGCTTGGGCTTGGCGGCCGTCGCTTCCGTGGTAGAGAGCAGCGCAACCCCGCCTGCCAACAGCACAGCCAAAGCCACCGAGGCCAGCAGCAGAATGGTCTTCCTCATATCCTCCTCGACCCTTCTTTAGCGGGGAGGAGGAAAAGGGCAAACCCCCACCCCATTACGTAACTAGTATACGATCTGCGAGGACTAGCGCAACTTACGAGAAATCGGGAGAGGTGAGGTTCCACCCCACCGTCGAAATCCAAGTCGAAATCTATGGCGCTCATCCGCCTGCCGTAGAACAAAATGTTGCTGAGGTCACGGTGGATGGGGCCGAAGCTATCCCTGCCGTAGCCTGCTTCCTGGAGGTTTTCGCGAACACGCCGGGCTAAAAGGCGGCAGCAAGAACCGTCGTAGCCGCCGTCAATAAATCCGAAAACAGTCCATATGGGTGATGCGCCTAGTACCCAGTGATTGTTACTGTCGTAGCGCTGTACAACGCGGTGGGGCTGACGAGTCCCGCTCCTTAACGCAGTCGCGTTGTACAACGCGGCGGGGCTGACGAGCCCCGCCTTTACAGATGGGAGGGACGGAGGACGGAACCCTTACGCTCTACTACTACCTCAGTAGATTAGTCACCCCGCGCTGATTAGCTGACCGGCTGACCAGCCTTCTAGGCAGCCTGCTCCATATCCTCCGAATAGCTGCCGGAACGGGCGGCGCTGTTCATCTTGGCGCGGTGGTAGAAGGCTTTCTGGGCCTCCTCGACGTTCGAGGGGTCGCCCTTCCAGGTCTTCATCGGCAAATCCTGCAGCGCCCGCGCGTAGGAGAAGCTGAGCTCCCAGGGCAGGTTTTCGTAGAGGGCGTTCATCGCGTTCAGGTGCGCGGTCGCCTGTTTGTCGCTCTGGCCGCCGGAGAGGAAGACTATACCCGGCACCGCGGCCGGCACGGTCCTGAGCAGACACTCCACCGTCGCTCGGGCGACCTCCTCGACTCCGGCCTGCTCGGAGGCTTCCTTGCCGGAGATGACCATGTTTGGCTTGAGGAGCATCCCCGTAAGCTCGACGCCGTGCTCGTAGATCTCGTCGAAAGTGGTGTTGAGCATCCACTCCGTAGCGTCGTAGCACTGCTCGATAGAGTGGTCGCCGTCTATGAGGACCTCGGGCTCCACGATCGGGACGAGGCCGTACTCCTGGGCGAACGCGGCGTAGAGGGCGAGGGCCTCGGCGTTGGCCTCTATGCAGCTCTCGGTGGGGATGCCCTCCCCGATGGTGATGACCGCGCGCCACTTGGTGAAGCGCGCCCCCAGCTCCCTGTACTCCGCGAGCCTCTCGCCCAAGCCGTCGAGGCCCTGGGTGAACTTCTCGTTGGGCGAGAGGGGCATGCTCACGGTGCTCTTGTCCACCTTTATGCCGGGTATCACGCCCTGGTTCTCGAGCACCTCGGGGAGCAGCGTGCCGTCCGAGGCCTCCTGCCGCAGGGTCTCATCGAAGAGGATCACACCCGAGAGGAACTCCCCGATGCCCTCCGTTTTGAAGAGCATCTCCCGGTATTGGCGGCGGCTCTCCTCGGAGGATTCTATGCCGACCGCCTCGAACCTCTTGCCTATCGTGCCGAAGCTCTCGTCGGCGGCGAGGATACCCTTCCCCGGCGCCACGAGCTCCCGGGCCGTCTTCTCCAGCTCCTGCAAGTTCACCTCTGGCTCCTTTCGTTCGTCAGCGTCAAAAACAACGGCCCCGAACCGCAGCCCGGGGCCCTCGTCGTTATAGAGTTCTGGGAGAGCCCGCTAGGCCCTTACCAGTTCGCGTTCCTTCTCGGCCTTCTCCTTCTCGGCTCTCTTGACCCGCTCCTCGCGGCGCCTGCGTTCCTCTTCCTCCCGCTGCCTGCGGGCCTCCTGCTCCATCCGGTACTCTCTGTAGGAGTAGCACATGGCCTCTCCGCCTCCTTTCGCGCTTCCCTTCTCAAGGGATCTTTCTACCCGTATCGTCGCCGGGCAAACCTCTTCGTGAGATGCGCAGAGCCCGATCTCAAAGGTGTGGAGGGATCAGCGAGCTGAGGCCGTCGTCTGGCGGGAGGCCCGCCACCAGGGTAGTCTACAATCTCGGGCTGGAGGGCGAGCGGGTAGTGGTCACCGTCGAGCGTGGCAGACCGCTACGGAGGAGGTCCAAGCCGATGGGAGAGGCGCTAGTGTTCGGGCTGATCGGGTCCAGCGCGCTGGTCATCGGCGGCGCCATCGGCGCTTACTGGCGGGCCCCGCACCGCATCAGCGGTGTGTTGCTCGCCTTTGCCAGCGGCACGCTGATCTCTGCGCTGGCGTTCGAGCTCTTCCCCGAGGCGGTCCATCTAGGTGGTCTGTGGCCGGCGGGGCTCGGGTTGATCGCCGGCGGGCTGACCTTCGTCGTCATCAACACCGCACTCGACTCGTGGGTCGCCCAGAGCGCCGGCGATCCTTATAAAGTGCCGGGCCTGCCCCCGGAGGCCGCCGAAGACGTCTCCGGGGCCGAGGCAGAACAGACCGAGCGGATGGAGGAGGCCGCGGCCCAGGGCGGCAACGCGGTAGTCGGCTTCGCGCTCTTGGCGGCGGTGACGTTGGACGGCGTGCCGGAGAACCTGGCGCTCGGGGTCTCCCTGCTC
>JALYGY010000200.1 GCA_030776865.1 Actinomycetota bacterium
AATGAAATTGGACCACCCCTCCGATGTCTACTATTAAGCATAGCGCCGTAAGCTTCGGAACGCCCGACATGCCCCCGCCAGACGTGGGAAGCAGCATAGGTCCAATATCACTGCACAATGCTCTAGAAGTGAAAATTCTCGGAGATCCGCATAGCACCAGTCCAACACCGATTAGGATCACGGTCGGAGGTCGGCTGCCTTCGGCTATTATCGATCTTCTTCTGGCTTACTACTGATCGTACCTCGGGGTAGTCAGGTCGAGTACGTCCGCATTAGGATAGTGGCCGGCCTTCAAGCGCTGCACTTCCTGCTCACACGCTCCCTTCTCGGCATACCCCGACTCCGAGGCGGCGAGCGTTTCGCTCGTGGCGGAACGCAACCTCCACCAGTAGGTGCCGCCTACTAAGTCTTGGAAAACGATGAACTTGGGAGCGTCCTTTGGCATGCAGTTCGCCTCCTCCTGTGTCGCCATGGATGCCGCAACTTAAGCACACACTGGACAAGATGTGGAGGTGTACTTGAACTTAAGGTCGACATGTAGCGTGCAAAGACCTTTTAAGTAGCCCTCGGAGGGGGCACCACCACGCTACCTTTCCCGCCCTTTGTTCACCCAAGGGTCTAGTAGAAGACGTAGGCTTAAGCCGCGCAGCGCCAAGACGATGGCCGACGCGACACACAGCAGCTAGACAGCGACCACCACCGCCGCTACGCGACTCACCGGTTTCTGGCCCTCGGCGACCTGGCAAGCCCTCTCCCTGCATTACTTAACACGTCTCAGTTGGGAAATTGAATGCAAGATCGCACGTATGGGAGACAAACGGAGGTGAGGAGTAACGATGCGTGATCCCGGATTAGCGGCGCGGTTCCGAGTGCGGTCATACCGGAATCGGGTAATTCTACAACGGCTGCATCCTAGCCGGCATCTTGTGCCTGATCATCAGGCTGGGGTGCGGATCGGCATAGGTGAAAGGCTAACCAACTCGCAGAGAAGTGGGAATAAGGAATAGTGCTCCAAAAAATGTGATCGGCTTAATGACGAAGGTTAAGGTACGAGTGTGGGAGGATACCCTCATACGCTCTGTTCTGTCGGCAACACCTGACTCGATGTCTCCTTCGGTACGGGCTCGAACCGGTAGCCGACGCCCCTGATACTATGGATGTAGGTGTAGGCCGAAAGCGTCTCTACGCAGGCTCGGATGCGGCTGATGTTTATGTCCACCGTGCGGCTTGAGGCACCGCGCCAGCTTGTCCCTGTCCGCCGGGCCAGCTCCTGGCGGCTCACGGGCACCCCCGAGGCCTGCGCGAGGGCTACTAGCAGCCTAAATTCCTGAGGCCGCAGCTCTATCCACTCACCCTTTACCCAGGTGGCGTAGTTCTTCGCATCCAGCCGAAGGTCTCCGGACTCCAGGATCCGTTGGTTCCCGCTATCGTGAGCTCTGCGTAGGTGTGCCCGGATGCGGGCCAGCAGCACCTCTAGGGAGAAGGGCTTTGCGAGGTAGTCGTCGGCACCGGCCTCGAGGTTTCTGATCTCCTCTTCTTCGGAATTCCTGCCGAGCACGACGATCACTGCCCTCTGGTTTGTGCCCCGGAGGCGCTCGCAGACCGGGAACACGTCCACTTCGGGCAGTGTTTGATCGAGCATAACGACGTCTGGCTGCCAGGAGCTGTTCGCGATCTGCAGGCCTTCTTGCCCGTCGATGGCGGTCATTACCTCAAATCCCTCGTGCGCCAACCAGCTCGCGAGGGCGACGTCGTCAGCCACACCTTCCGGCGCGACTAACACCCTGTGCGGCCCTCTGGCTGTCTGCTTTTTCGCCATATCGGACAGAGTTTGCATCCCGGCGACCCGGCATCTCAAGGCTTTTTGGCGCATGAAACGAAGATTTAACGTGATTATTACCCGCGTTTAACGCAAGGCAGAAGTTCTTTTCCTATCATCGGGCACTGGAAGTAGCCCAGTATTTTGTGCTGTTCGGCTGTTCGAGCGAAGGGAGTGTACGGGTTGAGCATAACCGGGCGTCTGAGGGTGCTAGCGGGAGCAGGGCTTCTGCTGTTGTTATCGCTCGTGCTGGCCGCGTGTGGTGGAGCCAGCGGAGCGCAGGGAGGCGGAGGAGGTGGCGAGCCCGTCTCGGGCAACATCAGCATCGAGGGCTCCAGCACCGTGCAGCCGATCACGCAGGCCGCTGCGGAGTTGTTCCGCGAAGAGAACCCGGAGGCGCGCATCGAGGTCGGCGGCGCCGGTACCAGCGACGGCTTCGAGGCGTTCTGCCAAGGCGACACCGAGATCTCCGACGCTTCCAGGCCGATAGATGTGGCCGAAGAGGTTCCGGTGTGCGAGGAGAACGGGGTCGAGTTCATAGAGATCCCAGTCGCCTTTGATGGCATCTCGGTCGTGGTCAACCCCCAAAACGACTGGGCGAGCGACGTCACGAGTGAGGAGCTCAAGACGATGTGGGAGCCGGCGGCGGAAGACCAGATCACACGTTGGAATCAGGTGAACCCGGAGTGGCCGGGCAAGGAGTTGAACCTCTACGGCCCCGGCACCGAGTCGGGCACATACGAATTCTTCAACGAGGTAATCGTTCAGAACGAAGAGGAAGTCAACCGCTCGGACTACGAAGCGAGCGAGGACGACAACGTGCTCGTCCAGGGCGTCGCCGGCGACCAAAACGCACTCGGCTACTTTGGCTACTCCTACTACGTGAACAACAGCGGCTCGCTCAAGGTGCTCGCCGTCGACGGCGTCGAACCTACTACCGACACCATCCGCTCCGGCGAGTATCTGCTCTCGCGCCCGCTGTTCATCTACGTTAGCATCGAGGCGCTGAAGAACAACCCAGCCGTAGAGGAGTTCGTCAGCTTCTATATCGACAAGGGCCACCTCAACAGAATCGTGGAGGCCGCCAAGTACGTGACGCTGCCAAGTAGCCTGGCGCAGGAGGCGCGGGCCCAGTACGAGGACCGCACCGCGGGCACCGTGTTCAACGCGGAAGGGGAGCCGAAGGGTGGAGACCTGGAGGCGGCGCTTCAGCGGTCGCGGTAACCTTTTGTGCCGGTACGGGTTCGCTCGTAACACGTTGGGAGCCTGCGGCGGCTCCCAGCTTCGTGATCACGAGTTTTCGGAGGGTTTTCGGTGGAGGTTGAGGCGAGAGGGTCGAGGTCCGGGGCGGACGCCTGGAAGCGCAACAGCCGTACCAGGGAGATCCGAGAGCGGCTGATAAAGCTCTTGCTCATGGCTTGCGCGTACCTCTCCGTCTTCACCACGTTCGGGATCGTCATCGTCCTCTTCGAGGAGACTGTGCGGTTCTTTCTCGACGTCTCCATCGTAGAGTTCCTGACCTCGCCGCGGTGGGACCCGCCGGGGGGCGATTTCGGTATCTTGCCGCTCGTCTACGGCACGCTGATGGCGACCGTCATCGCCATAGCCGTGGCGCTCCCCGTAGGACTGCTCACGGCCATCTACCTCAGCGAGTACGCCCCGACGTCGCTCAGGCGCTGGCTCAAGCCGGCGCTGGAGATCCTGGCCGGCGTGCCCACGGTGGTCTACGGGTACTTCGCCCTAACCTTCATTACTCCGGTCCTCAGGGAGAGCGTCTTTCCGGGCATAGGCTCGTTCAACGCACTCGCCGCCGGTCTCATTATGGGAGTTATGATCATCCCCACCGTGGCCTCGCTCAGCGAGGACGCCATCTACGCGGTGCCGCGCAGTCTGAGGGAGGGCGCCTACGCTCTAGGCGCGACCAGGCGCGAGACGGCGACGAAGATCGTGGTCCCTGCAGCCCTCTCCGGAATCGTCGCGGCGGTGATCCTCGGGGTCTCGCGCGCCATAGGGGAGACGATGATCGTGACCATCGCGATGGGGGCCCAGGCGAACTGGCTCGGAAGCCCCCTTGAAGGTATGCAGGCGATGACGGCGTACATAGTCCAGGTGGTGGGCGGGGAGACGCCGCGCGAGTCGGTGACCTTCAAGTCTATATTCGCTGTGGGGTCAGCATTGTTCCTGATAACCCTGATCCTCAACCTCGTGAGCTACTGGTTTGTCCGGCGGTTCAGGGAGATCTACTAGTGGCTCACTTCAAGAGGTCTATGTCCACGCGCTACGGGCTCGACCGGGCCTTTACCGTGCTGGTGACGGTGGCAGCGCTGGTGGGCGTCGTCGTCCTCGCGGTGCTCTTGGTGGAGGTGATGCGGGACGGGTCCCCCATGCTCAGCTTGGAGTTTCTGACGAGCTTCCCGTCGCAGATCTTCCCCGAGAACGGGGGCGTCTACCCGGCGCTGATCGGCTCGGTGTGGCTGCTCGGGCTGACGGCGCTCATAAGCGTGCCGCTGGGGCTCGGGGCGGCCGTATACCTCGAAGAGTACGCAGAGGACACGCGCATCAACCGGATAATCGAGATCAACATCTCCAACCTCGCCGGGGTGCCGTCGGTGATCTACGGGCTGCTGGGGTTGGGCCTCTTCGTGCAGCTCCTGGCGCCGGTGACCGGGGGCACGAGCGTGCTCACCGGCGCGCTTACACTGAGCCTTCTGATCCTGCCGGTCATCATCGTCGCTACCAGGGAAGCGCTGCGGGCCATCCCCGCCTCCATCCGGGAGGGCGGCTTCGCGCTCGGGGCGACGCGGTGGGAGGTGATCCGGAGCCACCTGCTCCCTATGGCGCTGCCCGGCGCCCTTACAGGGGTAATTCTGGCGCTCTCGCGCGCCATCGGCGAGGCGGCCCCGATCCTGGTCGTTGGGGTCTCGCTGTACCAGACCTACGTTACCAGGGGCCCGTTTGACGGCTACATGGCGCTACCCACCCAGATCTACGATTGGATCAGCCGCCCGCAGCAGATCTTCCAGGACTCCGCCGCAGCGGCGATAGTGGTAATTATGGTGGTGCTGCTGCTGGCGAACTCGGTGGCCATCGTGTTGCGCAACAGGTACCAGAAGCATGTTTGACGAGCATGCGAAGCAGGAAGGTGCTAGGTTAGTGGAGTTTGGAAAGACCAGCGAGGAGCGAAGGTTGTCCGAGATCTCGAAGGGTGAGCGCGAGACGAGGGAGCAAACAGACGAGGCGCCCGCCGTGGAGAACCTCGCACGCGGTATGGGTATAGAGAACCTCTCGGCCTACTACGGATCGTTCAAGGCCATAACCGATGTGAGCTTGCAGATCCGACCCAACAAGGTCACCGCGCTTATCGGGCCGTCGGGCTGTGGGAAGAGTACTTTCATACGCTGCTTGAACCGGCTGCACGAGGTGGTGCCCGGCGCGCGAGCCGAAGGACACGTCATGCTCGGGGAACAGAACATCTACGCCAGGAACACCGATCCCGTCAACATCCGCCGCCGGATCGGGATGGTCTTCCAGAAGCCCAACCCCTTCTCCAAATCCGTCTACGAGAACGTGGCGTGGGGCGCCAGGATCAACGGCTACAGGGGAGATATGGACGAGCTCGTGGAGCGCTCCCTGAGGCGGGCTGCTCTCTGGGACGAGGTCAAGGACAGGCTCGAGGAGAGCGGGTTCGGACTCTCCGGCGGCCAGCAACAGCGCTTGTGCATCGCGCGCACGCTGGCCGTGGAGCCGGAGGTCATCCTGATGGACGAGCCGGCCTCGGCCCTCGACCCGGTCTCGACCCAGAAGATCGAGGACACGATGGACGATCTCAAGCAGAACTACACGGTTGTCATCGTTACGCACAACATGCAACAGGCTGCGCGCATCTCGGACTACACGGGCTTTTTCTACATCGAGAACATGGGCGATCCGGGCAGGCTCTGGGAATTCGACGAGACGGAGAAGATGTTCTCCACCCCGGACCGCAAAGAGACAGAAGATTACGTGACGGGCCGGTTCGGCTAGAGGGCAAGAGGATGCCGCGGGAGACATTTCAGCAGGAGCTAGACGACCTGGTCGCAGAGGTCCTCGACCTCGGCGGGGAGGTCGAGAGATCGCTGGAGACCATGGTCGAGGCCATGGAGACGCGCGACGCGAGCCTGGCGAACCGGGAGCTAGGGGTGGATGTCCGCTACAAGGTGCGGGGAGCGAAAATCGACGAAGAGTGCATGATACTCCAGGCCAGGCAGGCGCCTGTAGCCAGAGACCTAAGGCTCCTCTACACTGTGCAGGCCGTCACCAACCACCTGGTGCGCTCGGGTACTCTGACCGAGCACATCTGCCACGCTATCGCGGACACCGCAGAGTGCGAGCGCGACGAAGACCTCGAGTCCACCCTCACGGAGATGGCCCGAACCGCGCGCAACATTTTCCACGAGGGCCTCGACATCTTCAAGAACCGCGACATAGAGAGCGCGCGCGACCTCCAGGCCAAGGACGATAAGGTGGATCTCCTCTACTCCGAGGCCATGAACCTCATAGCTAACCCGTCGGCTAACGGTGGTGGGGATCCGGAGTGGCGGATGCGGGCCGCCCTGATAGTCCACTACCTCGAGCGCATAGCCGACCACGGCGTGGACATCGGAGGACGCACCGTCTTCCTGGTGACCGGGGAGCGCATAGAGAGCGCCATGCAACAGTACCTGGATCGCGAGCTAGGGGAGGAGTAACACCTTCGCCTGCTCGAAGGTCGAAGCACCGAGAA
>JALYGY010000201.1 GCA_030776865.1 Actinomycetota bacterium
CGCCCTCTTTGCCGCTCGGACCCGGCGTGGAGAGCAATTTCTTCAAGAATTCGTAAGACGCTTCCCTCATGGATTCCTTTCTAAGGTGATGGAGACTTTCGAGCGACGCCCCCTTGCAGGTGCACGCACCTACAAGGTTACCACCCTAAGTTCCAGGCGACCGCTCCCGAGGGGCCGCCCCTTTTTTCCGACGGAGAGATAGGGGATGAAGAGATCGAACGCCCCTGAGAACGGGTTGGGGGTCAGGCGCAGGGTACACCGATCCTCCCAGATGGGCACGAAGTTGGTGCCCATGAACTCGAAGCCATCCCTGTACCAGGGATGATCGCTGCGGCCCGGCTCGTTGAGGCAGACAAAAAGGGAGAGATCGTCGCACGTCTGGAGCAGCCGGAAGTTACGCTCGAGGTTCTCGAGCTCCCGCGTGGACATGGCGCCCCTCAACCTCTCCTGGCGCCGGTATTCTTCTTCCCTGAACCCTACCTCCGCCGCGCCCTGCGCGTCTCGCACGAAAGAGGCGTAGTGCATGCTGCACAGACAGGCGGCGTATGGGTCCTGCGCCTCCAGGAAGTCGAGGCCCTTTCTGTAAGCCTCCATCTTGGGCTCGGCGGGGTAGTCCGCAAAGGAGTAGGGCTTGCCCGTGGCCTCGTCCCAGCGCAAGGTCTTATCGAGTTTCTGCCAGGCGACGTCGTGGTTCGCGATGGCGTAGAGCACGGGTTCGAGCGGGATAGGTCTCTCGCGCCAGTGCCTGGCGAACTCGCCGGAGACCCGACCGTGGTCATGCTGCCCGATAATCACGTAGGAGTCGGGTTTGTCGCGGACGATCACTCCTGGGAGGCTTCAGGCATCAGGTATAGGGCTTCAGGTCTTGTACGGCCAACACTGCCAAAGCTTAGACTTGTCGATGTCAGCTTTCAACGGAGGTTATGCCAGGTATCGCTCGACCAACCTAAATTTCTTTCCTGAAGCCTACAGCCTGAAGCCTATGGCCTGAAACCTAAAGAACCGGCCGGCGATCCACGGCGAGCGGTGCTTCGAGGCCATCCTCGAGGAATGCCTCTTGGGTCTCGTTGAATAGCTCTGCGGGCACGGTGACGAGCACGAGGGCGAATCCGTCAGGGAACGCCCTCGCCCACTCCTCGGCCAGGTTCTCCGGGAGGCCCAGGCTCAGGAGTTTTCTCTCGAGCCGGGACCGCCGGTGGTACAAGACGAGGCCCACGACGGCGGCGAGGGTCAGGAGCGACTGCACGATCAGGCCGGTCGTCAGGTGGACAGCGCCCATGAGGACGCTCACGGCGGTGACCCCGAGAAAGGCGCTCGCGAACTCGAACCACTGCATCTTCGAGAGGCCGGATTCGACCCTGCGCGTCCGGATGCCGGGGAGGGTCACCCCTACCAGGCGCTCGTCCCGCCGCCGTGACAGCACGATCATAGAGCCGGGCTCGACGCCCAAGGCCTCGAGCCGCTCGTCGAGCGCTTTGAGCGCCCCCAGATCCCGGGCGACCGCCCCGATGGTGCAGTAGCGCGGTATGCTCATACCGTTCTGAGTCTACCAGCCCAGGAAGGCACCCGTCTCTAAAGCCGAGGTATAGGGCTCTTCGCTGTGGCTCCGCGCTGACGACTTCTGGTCCCACCCTAGCCTCCTGGCGCCGTAGTAACCGTTTATGTACTCCATCGGTCTCTCGACAACCCTGCCCCAGTAGCTGGAGGCGTGGATGATATTGCCCTTACCCGAGTAGATCCCGACGTGGGAAATGGGGTAGCTCGGCCCATTCTCCTTGAAAAATACTAGGTCCCCGGGGCGGAGGTCGGACTTCGCGACATACCGACCGTAACTCCACTGCCTGACCGGGTCGTCGGGTACCGTTATCCCGAACCTGGCAAAGACCAGGCTCGTGAGACAGGAGCAGTCCTCCGAGCGGTGAGCCTCGCAGGAGCCCGGAGGCGAGTGTATGTAGGGAGTGCCTATGTGCTCTCTCGCCAGTTGGACCACGCCCTGGACTCCGGCCTGACCACCTGCGCTCGTGTCCGTCTCGGGAGGCACCATCTGGGTGCCCCTGACGACCATCACAGCATCGGCGACTACCCGACCCTTGGCTCTGTATCCGGAGACCTGCACGGCGTAGCGGTTGTCCGCCTCCATCATGTAGGCACCAAGCCTCACCCACATGCCGCCGTCCCTCCGCTGATTGACCTTGATCCACTCGATCCCGGACGGGGTGCTGACGCCGAAGCGAGTCGCAACGTTGTTCCCCTTGAGAGCGGGCCAGCGCGCATAAACGGTGTAGTAATCGGTGGCAGGGATGTTGACCCTGAAGAGCGCGGGGGGCCCGGCTTCAGACGGCTCGACGTAGCTGTAGTCTCTACCGTAATTCTGCGCCCTACTACCGGCGCTCTTCTCCCAGCCCCGCCCCAAGAACCACCCGGCCGAGGCGTTGTCGACAACCTGCGAGTAAGGCGCGGATGGTTCCATGATCGAAAGCGCCTCGCTAGGCGCACTCGCCCCGGAGACGGAGCCCTCGGAGACTGATCCCGGAGTTTCGGCCCCCCCCACCTCGAAGGGAGCGGTTGTACCGCTTTGCGGCGGTTGGACGTAGTAGCCGTAGTCCTCGTTGCGATACTGCGCCCTCGCGGCGCTCACCTCTCTACTGCGCTCCGATGATGCACTCTCCGATACGGCGAAGAGCGAGATCAACAAAACCGCACCCGAAGAGAGGCACACCACCGACAAAGCAGATATCAGCCAACGCACGATGCCCCTCCCCGTAAACTCAGTTACCTCGATCGGCATTCTACAGGAATTCCGAAGCCGTGGGCAATAAAGCTTCTCGCCTTTATCGTCGCGAGCCTCTACCAGCCCATCGCTGCAAAAAGCTCGACTGTGGACGTCCGCAAGAACGCGGCGGTGGAGGAGCCCACCGACATCCGCGAGACCGCAGCCACCGCACAGGAGGCCGAGGCCACAAAACGAGCCACCCTCGAGATGTGCGTCACCGGCTTTAAGAGCGGCATCCATTGGTTTCCGCTCGCGCTGAGGGGGTCTTCGCCGGGAACTTGATCCGCCTGATCCCTCCGGGGTCAGGTGTACGTCAAGGACCTCGGAGAGATAGGCGAGCGGATCGCGGACGCCCCACCGGAAGACTCCTGGGAGCACGAGGACCGGAGCTAGCAGCGCTCCGAGAGCGCTTTATTTGCGATGGAGCACCGACATCGAAGAGCAGGTAAGCAGCTTCACGCCGCGGCGAGCACGGCGCCGGCCGTGACGGTGCCTATAAGCGCCCCGGCGAGCACGTCAAAGGGGTAGTGGACGCCGAGGTAGACCCGCGAGAGGGCGACGAGGAAGCCCGAGAGCACGAACGCCGGGGCGAAGGACGGGTAGACGGCCGACAGGGTCATGGCCCCGGCCGCAGCGGTCGCCGAGTGCCCTGAGGGAAAGGAGCTCGAGGAGGGCGTCTTTATGAGCGGCGCCACCTCCGTGTCGTCTATAAAGGGACGGGCGCGGTTGAAGAGGTACTTGGCGCCCTCCGCGAGCGTCCAGGAGAGCGCGACCGCCACCCAGGGCACAAGCAGGTGCGGGGGGTGCAACCCCGTGAAGAGGAACGCCCCCGCAGCGAAAGCTCCCCAGAGGAAACCCGCGGTCCCCACGATGGTGAAGGCGCGCATCACGGCCGTGAGCGGCGGCCATTTCAGCCGGAAGAGAACCCTGAACAGGGTCCGGTCGAGATCCCATACCTTGTATACCAGGTGCTTCAAG
>JALYGY010000202.1 GCA_030776865.1 Actinomycetota bacterium
CCGCGCTCCTGCACGCGGGCCTCGAGGGGATCGAGAAGGGTTACGAGCTGCCCGAGCCCATGGAGCGCAACCTCTACCACCTCTCGCACGAGGAGAGGGAGAAGCTCGGCATCCAGAGCCTCCCCGCCGACCTCGGCGAGGCGATACTTGAGGCCGAGAACTCGGAGCTCTTGTACAAGGCTTTGGGCGAGCACGTCTTCACGAGGCTCCTCGAACTCAAGCGGGCGGAGTTCGAGGATTACCGCGTCCAGGTGACCCCCTACGAGATACAGAAGTACCTGCCGGTTTTGTAGGTTTCAGGTCTTAGGCATCAGGGGGTGCGGAGAAACTCCGCGCCCCTTGTCCATGCTTTCGAGCCTCTTTTACGTATAATCGGGCCGTTGCCAGGCACGCCAGGGCCGAAGTGGAGGTGATTTGGCTTGGTCCGGATCGGGGTGAGAAAAGCCGCGCTGAACGAGGTGTCAGCAGGGTTGCTCGCACTCGGCCTCCACAAGGGCGAGGCCCCCCCCGAGAACGTGAGGGCTGCGGCGGAGACCGCTCTCTCCAGTGGTGACTTCTCCGGCAAGGAGGGCGAGACCGCCCTGCTCTACGCGAACGGCGACCTCGCCGCTCCCCGGCTGCTGCTCTTCGGGCTCGGCGACCGCTCTTCTTTTACGCTCGAGAAGCTGCGCCGGTGTGCCGCCAGCGTTGCAAAGAGGGCCCGCTCCCTCGGGGTGCAGGAGGCTGCCTTCGCCCTGCCGAGCCTGGAGAGCGTCGAGGGGGCCGCGCGGGCGGCCGCCGAGGGAGCGACGCTCGGCCTGTACCGCTTTACCCGCTACAAGACCGGGGGCAGGAATGCGGAGGGCGACCGCGAGCTCGAAGCCCTCGAGCTCGTGCTCGAGGGCTCCGCCGACGAAGCGGCCCCCTCGAGGGGCGCGGAGGTAGGCGTCAAGGCGGCGGCGGCGACCCTCTTCGCCCGGGACCTCGCCAACGAGCCCTCCAACAGGGCGACCCCGGAGTACCTTGCGCTGAAGGCCCGCGAGATAGCCGAGAGGCATGGCATGAGCGCGAAGGTCCTCGACCGCGCGGGCATCGAGGAAGAAGGTCTCGTCGGGCTCGCGACGGTCGGCAGGTCGGCAGAGAACGAGCCGCGCTTCATCGTGCTGGAGCACCGGAAGGGCGGGGACGGCGCCCCGATCGCGCTCATCGGCAAGGCCGTTACCTTCGATTCCGGCGGCATCTCCATAAAGCCTTCGAGCGGGATGGAGAACATGAAGTTCGACATGAGCGGGGGCGCCGCGGTCCTCGGGGCGATGGAGGCGGTTGGGGCCCTCGATCTCGGCCTCAACGTCGTCGCCCTCGTCCCGGCGACCGAGAACCTGCCCGGAGGAGCCGCCTTCAAGCCCGGAGACGTGCTCGAGCTGCACTCCGGAAAGACGGTCGAGATACTCACCACCGACGCCGAAGGGCGCTTGATCCTTGCCGACGCCCTCTCCTATGCCCGGCGCTACGAGCCAGCCGCGGTCGTGGATTGCGCGACTCTGACCGGCGCGTGCCACGTGGCTCTGGGGGACCACGCCTCCGGCCTCATGGGCAACGACGAGGACCTCATGGCGGAGATCCAGGCCGCAGGAGAGGTGACCGGCGAGCGCGCCTGGCCGCTCCCGCTCTTCGAGGAGTACACCGAGCAGATAAGGGGTGACGTCGCCGATATAAAGAACTCCGGCGGCCGGTACGGCGGCGCCCTCACCGCCGGCGCTTTCCTCAAGGAGTTCGCCGACTATCCCTGGGCGCACCTGGACACCGCGGGCACCGCCTACGGCAAAAAAGGTAACGCCTACACCTCCAAAGGCGCGACCGGCGTCCCGGCGCGGCTCCTGGTCGAGTTCCTGATCGGGCGCACGCGATGATCCTCGAGACGCTCACCGTCGGGCCCTATGGGGAGAACTGCTACGTGATAGGGGACGAAGAGACAGGCACGGGCGCGGTCGTCGATCCCGGCGACGAGGCCGTCCGCATCGCCCTCGCGGTGGAGCAGACGGGCCTCGAGATAGCCCAGATCCTCATATCCCACGCCCACATCGACCACGTCGGGGCCGTCGCAGCCCTCGTGGACGAGTACTCCTGCCCGGTGTTGATGCACGCCGAGGCCGAGCCCATGCTCGACCAACTCCCCACCCAGGCGATGATGATGGGCCTCAGGTTCGGCAAAGTACCGGCCGTAGATCGCCACGTCGTAGATGGAGAGGTCCTCGAGGTCGGCGGCCTCAAACTCAAGTCCCTGTTCACCCCGGGACACGCGCCGGGGCACCTGGCGTTCTACGTCGAGGGCGAGAGCGCGGTCTTCTCGGGGGACGCTCTCTTCGCGGGGAGTGTGGGACGGACCGACCTGTTCGGCGGGAGCACGGATGTCTTGCTGCGGAGCATAAGCGAGCGGCTCCTGGCTCTCCCGGACGAGACGAGGGTCTACCCCGGCCACGGCCCCCAGACGACCATCGGAGACGAGCGGAGGCACAACCCGTTCCTGCAGGGAGGACCCCTTTGAGCGAGAGCGTCCACAGGCACCGGGAATCGGCGCCGGATCGCGTCCGGATCGCCATCCTCACCATAAGCGACACCCGCACCCCCGCGACCGACACCGGGGGTGACACCATAGAGGAGCTCATGAGGGGAGCCGGGCACAGGATCGTCGAGAGGAGCATCGTCAGGGACGAGGCATCAAGTATCCGGACGAAGCTCGTTGACCTGCTCACCCGCTCCGACGTGGAGGCCGTCGTAACCACCGGGGGGACGGGCATCTCGGCCCGCGACACGACCTACGAGGTCGTAGACAGCATTCTCGAAAAGAAGCTCGAGGGGTTCGGCGAGATCTTCCGCATGCTCTCCTACGAGGAGATCGGGGCCGCAGCCATCCTGAGCCGGGCCCTCGCCGGCGCCGTGGGTCCCAAGTTCGTGGCCTGCCTCCCGGGCTCCCGCAACGCCGTACGGCTCGCGGTCGAGAAGCTCCTGGCGCCGGAGATATCCCACGTCGTTTTCGAGCTCCGCAAGAACCAGGAAGGCAGGTAAGAGACCCATGGAACGCGAACCACTCTCCCCCGAGACCGAGGCCCTCTGGCACAGGCTGTGGGAGATCTGGCAGGATAACGACGAGGAAGACGTGATCCTCGACTCCGTGACGCTCGAGGACCTGGAGGATGAGATCCCCGACCTGAGAGGACGCATGAAGACAGCCCTCGCCTACCTCCAGCGAGCCCGCTACATTCAGTACCGCTCCGGCGTCGGGGAGGACGGCCTGGAGCCCATCCTCTTCGACGTCTACGAACCGCTGTAGTGAGAACCGTGTGCCGAGCGTCACGAGTGGCATTGGAAGAGGGCCCGCGGGCGCGCTCGATAGCTCTCTCCCCCGGCTCTTAAGCGGGGGTTACCGCGACCCGATCGGCCCTGACCACGTAGCGGACATACCAGTTGGGACCCATGGTCCAGTAGTCGCCGTAGTTCTCGATGCAGGTCTGCAAAGAGATCATGTCCCTGCCCGCCACCTGGTTGGTCACCCACGTCTCCGAGGGTGCCACCTCGAAGGTCTCCGTGACCTCGTAGGTGTAGACCGTGCCGTTGGCGTCGTAGAGGTAGACCTTGTCCCCGTACTCCAGCAAAGGCAGGTTGTAGAATTGATGGTCGCTCGCGGTGCCCGGCCAGCCCAGCCTGTGCGCCGAGATGTAGGTGTTCGCGTCCTCCTGCCAGGGGAACTTGGTCGACACTCGCTTGGCAGCGCCGTAATCCAAGGCCGAGTGGGCGTCAGAGTTGGCCACGTAGTTGTCGTAGAGACCCAGGGCCGGGATAGTCATCCAGAGGTCGTTGGTCTCAGGGACCGGCGCCACAGGCTTTTCGGCCGTGACCTGCTGCTTTTTGGCCTCCCGCTTGTTGTCTTCTCCCTCCGCAGCGTCGCTCCGGGAATCCTCAGCCGCCCGCTCGGCTACGGCCCGCGGGGCCTCGGCGATCATCGGCACCGCCACCCTCTCCGCCAACTGCGCCCCACTCATCGTCTTATACGGCTCCGTGCGCAACAACAACGCGACACTAAGAACCACTATCGCCAGCGACATCAACAGGACAAACCCCGCCCGCCGACGCCTCCTTTTGAACTTGCGCATCTGTGACCTGTTGCCCATGGCGGGCATTCTATCAATAGGTTTCGCAAAGTGGTAGAGGGTAAAAGACACATTCTTTAACTCTTGTGAAGATCATAGGGTTGTGGTGTCTCTTCGGAGCGAGGTGTGAGGTCGCGGCGGTATCTCTGACTACCGGGCGAGTGGTTGGCGGGACCTAGCGGGTAGATGGGGTAGTATATGTTCGGCTCCCGCACCGGTGCGGGAGCTTCGACGTGGCGTTACCTAGCGGTGGCGAGGGGCTACCGCTCTTGCGCGCCTGCGCTATTGGGAGCGATGGTGGCCGTCGGTAGAATCAGAGAGGTTGGGCTTGAACACGGAGGCAGAGAACTTGACGGAAAAGGGGCGCCGCGCGGCCACCCTGGCGGCCCTGGACCTCAAAAAGAGCTTCAACGGTTTCGACGCCGTCAAGGGCGTGGATTTCGAGGTACACTCGGGCGAGTGCTTCGGGTTCCTTGGGCCCAACGGGGCCGGGAAGACCACGACCATGAAGATGATCTACGGTGCGGTGATCCCGACGGACGGGCAGCTCGACGTTGCGGGCCTCGACGTCAGGAGGCACGAGCGCGAGATCAAACGCCGCATCGGGGTCGTGCCGCAGGAGAACAACCTCGACGACGAGCTCAAGGTGAGGGAGAACCTGCTCGTCTACGGCCGGTATTACGATCTGCCCCGCAAGCTGGCGCTGCAGCGGGCGGACGAGCTGCTCGACTTCGTGCAACTCACCGAGAAGGCGGACTCGAAGGTGGAGCAGCTCTCGGGTGGGATGAAGCGGCGACTCTTGATCGCGCGCGCCCTCATAAACGACCCGGAGATCGTGGTCCTCGACGAGCCGACGACGGGCCTCGATCCCCAGGCGCGCCACCTGGTGTGGGACCGGCTGCGCGCGCTGACCGGCGAGGGCAAGACACTGCTCCTCACCACCCACTACATGGAGGAGGCCGCCATACTCTGCGACCGGCTGGTCATCATGGAGGGCGGGCGCATCATCGCCGAGGGTTCTCCCAAACGGTTGATCGAGGAGCACGTCAGCCCGCAGGTTCTGGAGTTCCGGGCCGATCCGGAGGTTCTCGAGGGACTTCGTCCCCTTCTCGAGGCCGCCGCGGACGCCGTCGAGTGTAGCGGCGAGGCGCTCCTCGCCTTCACTGCGGATGGCGACGCGCTCATGGAGAAGGTACACAGCTCGGGGATGGAGGTCGAGAACACCGTCTACCGGCACGCGGGACTCGAGGATGTATTCTTGAGGCTCACGGGAAGGAGGTTGATCGAATAATGGGTGAGATCAGGCTTCCCTCGCCGCGCGGGTCGTTCCGGGTCTGGCAGCGCAACGTCACGATCTTCCGCAAGTACTGGAAGAGCATCATGGCGCCGAACTTTATCGAGCCCCTTCTGTATCTGGGGGCGCTGGGATTGGGGCTGGGGGCCTTTATCCAGCAGGGTGGCATCAACGGGCAGAGCTACATCCAGTACATAGCGCCCGGCCTTCTGGCGAGCAACGCCATGTTCGCCGCGTCGTTCGAGAGCACCTTCAACACCTTCGTCAAGCTCAAGATAGACAGAATCTACGACGCCATCATAACGACGCCGGTCAACGCCGAGGACGTGGTCGCCGGGGAGTACCTGTGGGCGGGGACGCGCGCCACCCTCTACGGCTCGGGATTTCTTGCCGTACTGACGGCGCTCGGTT
>JALYGY010000203.1 GCA_030776865.1 Actinomycetota bacterium
AATGAAATTGGACCACCCCTCCGATGTCTACTATTAAGCATAGCGCCGTAAGCTTCGGAACGCCCGACATGCCCCCGCCAGACGTGGGAAGCAGCATAGGTCCAATATCACTGCACAATGCTCTAGATCTTCGCGACCGCTCACATCGACTCGTGTAGCGGATCATCCGCCGCTTACTACTGGCCGGTAAGCTTGTCCTTGGCCTTGTCTATAAGACCCTCGTCCTGTTCTTGCCCGCCTCCTTCTTGCATGGCCTTCTGCAGCAGCTCCTCGGCGCTGTTCTCGGCGATCCGCGCCGTCTCTTCCTCCTGGTCCATGTTCTCCCTCAGGAGGCGCTCAATCTCCGTTTGGTCCATGAGATTCGCCGCGGTAACCAGGCTGCGGTAAGAGCCCATCTCGAAATGCTCAACCTTTATGACCGCCGAGACGATCGCGGCGTCGCGCAAGGCGTTGCTCTGAGCCTCCTGTATGCCCTCCTGGGCCTCGCTCACCAGACCCTGGGCCACCTCGTTAGTCTCGCGGTGGGCCTCCTGGCCGAGTTCCGTGAAGACTCGCTCGAGGTTGACGGCGTGCTGGCGCGTTTGCTCGAGGTGCTCCTGGATCGCGCTCCTGAGGTTTTCGTCGGTAGCGTTCTCGATCATCTCTTGCTGGCCCTCGACAAAGCGGTGCTCGGCGTCGTAGATCTCGCCAAGTTCGTGGACGAAGAGTTCTTGCGCATTACTAATAGGCATTCCTACAAACCTTTCCTTCGTTTGCCTACTCTGAGTATTCAGTTACCCGCCTCAGCGCTGGATAAATCGGGCGCAGGTTAATAATCGGCAAAGGTTCGGTTAAGCAAACGTAAAGGGTCCCAAACCATGCACAATCTAGGTCTTCAGTACTTCGGGGCCACCGGCCTAGTAGGAAACCTCGTTTAAACTTCTCTTTCCGAGAGCGGGAGGTTCTCTCTCTTGGCGAAGGTGAAGGTGGCCTGCGGGTCCCTGGCGGAGAGCCTTCCACCCTCGATCATCGCGAAGCGGAGAGCGAGCCCGCCCAGGAGGGCCAGCACGGAGGCCAGGAGCCCCCGCGAACGGCTCTCGCGCCCGGAGAGAAGCGCCAGGGGAGCGAGGATGCCGCCCACTACGGTGCCGCCGAAGAAGAGCGGAGCGAGCTTCTTCGAGTACAGGGGCTTGCCCCACCGGCCCATCCGTGCCAGCGAGGCGGCGAGGAGCCCACCCTCGATGATCAGCGAGATCCGCTCGGCGCGCCGCAGCGCCTCGAGCGTCTTCTTCTCCCCCCAATCACCGAGGTGCAGGACGAACGAGGTCGCCGAGAGCCCGGTGGAAAGCCCCGAAGAGAGGAACGTCGGGCCCATCAACAAGAAGTTGCGAGCCCACATCGGGACCGAGGTCGCCGAGAGGAGGATGCCCGAGTAGAGCCCTACGTAGAGTCCAACAGGTAGAGCCAGCACCGAGAGTAGCCGATCCGGGATAAAGGTCTTGACGAGGCGGACCAGGATGTTGTCGCGACCGAGTAGGCCGTCGCGGGCGGCTTGAGCGGTGGCTATAAGCCCGCTCAGGACGCCGAAGATGGCCAGCGCCCAGCTCCCGGTGGACATAGGCGAGCGCAGCTTCACGATGCGGAGCATGTTGTAGAAGCGCTCGGGGCGCCCGAGGTCCATGATCAGGAGTATAGGACTGAGGATCATCGTCACCAGCACGGTGTACCGGGTCGCCCGGAAAAACGCCTTATCCTTCCAGCCGAGGAGCTGGGCTACGGTTGAGATCAAGTGCGCCCCGGCGCCGATCCCCCCGAGCCAGAAGTAGAGGGGGACCTCCCACGTCCATGTGTGCTCCTTTATCGGGGGGATGCCGTAGTAGTCGCGTCCCTCGCGCTCGGAGTCGGTCCTCGGGTGGTGGGAGGTCTCGACGTGGCCGTTCCCAGTTTGCGGTGTCTCCCGCGTCGTGTCGGCCATCTCTAGCTCCCCCTCCCGAACGCGAAGGCCACGACTGCGCTCAGGGCTGCGGCGGCCACGATGCTCGCGACGCTCGCCTGCCCGACCTTGGCCTGCGGCAAGAACGGGTGGCTTGGCAGGTTGTAGGTCTCCGGCTCGTCCATGAGGATGAACTTGGAGTGGTTGCCCTCTATCCCGCCGGTCCCCCCGACCTCGGGGGTGCCGTAGACGAAGGCGTTGGCGTAGCCTTTACGGTGCAGCTCGGCGACCCTCTCTTCGGCGCGCCTCTGTAGTTCCTCGACGTCGCCGAACTGGATCGAGTCCGTCGGGCAGGCCTTGGCGCAGGCGGGTTCGAGGCCGTCCTTCTGGCGGTCGTAGCAGAGGGTGCACTTGAAGGCGCGGCCGTCGTGGGGGACGCGGGTTATGACGCCGTAGGGGCAGGCGGTGACGCAGTAACCGCAGCCGTTGCAGACGTCAGGCTGGATGTAGACGTTGTCGAACTCGTTGCGGATGATCGCGCCTGTGGGACAGGCCTGCTGGCACGGCGCCTCGACGCAGTGCTTGCAGACGTCGCTCATAAAGTTCCAGCGCCCGAGGGCGTCGAGCTCCGCGCCGCCCGGTATCTGCTCCCGTACGTCTTCGGCGAGGGCCACGAGGTCCACATCTCCGGTCAGGCGCTTCTTCTTGGGGTTCTCGATAAAGGCCACGTGGCGCCAGGTTGTGCCGGAGAGGTGTCCGGTGTTGTCGTAGGAGTCGCCTGAGAGCTCGTAGCCGTCGGCCGGGAGCTGGTTCCACTGCTTGCAGGCCACCTCGCAGGCCTTGCAGCCGATGCAGACCGTCGTATCCGTCAAAAACCCTGTCGCCACTATCCTTTCCCTTCTAGCGCTTTGCGCCGGATCTCCTCCACCGGCGCGGCCGGGTCGCTGCTTACGCGGAACAACCTGTGCCCGAGGGGAACGTGCTGGGGGGCATAGATCCTGTCCACCATCCCCGTACCCCGGTTGTAGTAGACCCCGGGCTCGAGCACTCTCGCGCTCCTTATGGGCTCGAGGTTCTTGTGGGCGGCCTCGGGATGCTCGGTGAGCCACACCCCGAGGTCCAT
>JALYGY010000204.1 GCA_030776865.1 Actinomycetota bacterium
TTCGAGGAGGGGTAGGCTTCAGGCTATAGGCATGGGACATCAGCAAGATCCTGAAGCCTGACACCTGCTGCCTGAAACCTAACAATGGCGAAGACCCACAGAGTGACTTTTCTCAAGAGCGGCATCATCATAGACGTCGCCGAGGACGAGTACATCCTGGAGGAGGCCGAGGACGCGGGCTTACGCCTCCCCTACGACTGCCGGAGCGGCACGTGCACAACCTGCATGCAGAAGTGCCTGGAGGGCGAGATAGACCAGGACCTCGCCTTCGCCATCTCGGACGAGGAACTCGAGCAAGGCTACCGCCTCATCTGCATCGGCAGCCCACTCTCGGACGTCGCGCTCGACGCCTGAAGGAGCGGTCGCGGGATCGCCACCCGTTACAAGAAGCGGGCCGTGAGCTATGAACTATAGTGAGATTCTGGTTAGGAGGTGGTGGGCATACCGCACAGTCTGAATAGTCTAGGCCAGCCGATTGGCTTCGCCCTTGACGCCTGGAAGCCTCCGTCTCGCCCACCGCGCGACCCGATGGTAGGGCGCTTCTGCCGTGTGGAGCCGCTCGATCCCAACCGCCACGCAGCCGACCTATTCGACGCGAATGCGCTGGACACAGAAGGCAGGATTTGGACCTATCTGCCATACGGCCCTTTCGAGACCTTGAGGGACTATCTTTACTGGATAGACGACTATTGCCGCGGCAGCGATCCGCTGTTCTACGCAATCGTTGACAACCCTACGGGCAAAGCGGTCGGAGTAGCGAGCTATCTGCGGATCGGCCCTGCAAGCGGGTCGATCGAGGTCGGCCACATCAACTATTCGCCCCCCTTGCAGCGGACCCCTGCGGCAACGGAGGCCATGTACCTCATGATGAAGCGGGCGTTCGAGCTTGGTTACCGACGCTACGAATGGAAGTGCGACGCGCTCAATGCGAAGTCCCGTGCGGCGGCACAACGCCTCGGGCTGTCGTTCGAAGGAGTGTTTCGCCAGGCCACGGTCTACAAGGGCCGCAACCGCGACACCGCGTGGTATGCCACGATCGACCGGGAATGGCCCGCCCTTGAAGACGCTTTCTTGGGGTGGCTGGATCCGACAAACTTCGACGAACGCGGTAATCAACGGACATGCTTGACGGACTTGACGGCACCCATCCTCAAGCAACGCGGTTGACCTAAATCAGACGTCGTGCCGGCCGCCGGGATTCGAGCGCGGTCGCCAGCCCTTTTCGTCGGCGGGATACAATCGCGCCAGCCTGCCGTCCGAGCGAAGAGGTGGCCGAATGACGCGAGAAGCGGTGGAGAGGTTCCTCGAGCGGGCTGACGAGCTGATCGTCGCGGCGATGAACAAACGCACGACGCCGGGACTGGGCGTAGGGGTAGTCAACGGCTCGGTGACTCTGTACGTGAAGGGCTTCGGCCTCGCCGACGTCGAGCAGGGGAGCCCGGTCACCCCGAAGACCGTATTCAGGATCGGCTCCATCACCAAGACCATGACGGCCGTCGGGCTGATGCGGCTCTGGGAGGGAGGCAGGTTAGATCTGGACGATCCGGTCAACGATTACCTGAGGGGCTACCGTGTGGAGCACCCGGATCCCGCCGCGCCAGAGGTGACCTTCCGCCACATGCTCACCCATACCTCCGGCATAGGTGAGCTGCGCAAGATGACGGACCTCTTCCGGCCCATGAGCGGGCTCGGCGCGAAGCCCGACGGACCGGCACCCTCACCCGAGGAGTACTACGCCGGAGGTCTGCGTCCCAGTGTCTACCCTGGCACGAAGTGGGTCTACGCTAACCACGCATACAACGTCCTGGGGCAGCTGGTCGAGGATATAAGCGGTGTGCCGTTCGCCGGGTACATGAGGGAGAATATCTTTGTACCCCTGGGGATGAAGAACACCGACTACCTCAGGAGCGAGCGGGTGCGCGAGGGGTTGGCCCAAGGCTACACCTTCTCCCGCGGGAGGCTCAAGCCGGTGAAGTACACGGAGATCGTGGTGAAGGGCGCGGGCTCCGTCTTCTCGAGCGTCGATGACATGTGCCGCTACGTGGCCGCTCTGCTTCGAGGCGGCGCGAACGAGCACGGCAGGGTGCTCGGGCCGGAGACGCTCTCCCTCATGATGGAACCACACTACCGCCTCGACGAGCGCCTGCCGGCCATGGGGCTGGCCTTCCTCCTCGACGACTTTGACGGGCACCTTATAGTCGGCCACGATGGCGGCTGGCCGGGGTTTCTCTCGTCGATGCTGCTCTGCCCCGGAGAGGAGCTGGGGGTCGTGGTGTTCGCGAACGCTTCGAGTCTGGCGGCGCAGGAGGCCGCGCAGGATCTGATGGGGGGCGATGCTGGACGTGCCGGAGCCCCACTCCAGGCTCCCGAAGAAGGGTATCCTGGAGTCCCCCCACCTCTGGCCGGAGCTGCGCGGCTTCTACGGGCCGGTGGGACCGCTCAACACCAACTCGCGGGCCTGGCTCATGTACGCCGGGGAGCTGGAGGTCCTCGTCGAGGACAACCATCTGGCGGTGCGCACGCTCGTCGGTCCGTTCCGCAAGGGCGTGAGGCTCTACCCCATGGATCCCACCGACCCGTTAGCGTTCGAAGCCGTCTACGAAGACCAAATGTTCAGGGTGGTCTTCGAGCGCGACGCCGGGAGCGACCGGGTAGATCATCTGCTGGTTGGCTTCGACAGGCTCCGGAAACGACCCATGGGACGGAGCCTCCGCCTGAAGGCGATGGCCGGGTTGGGCGCGGGAGCCGGCGCCGTCCTCGCCACCGCGGCGTGGCAGGGGCTCGAGAGGCTCTCGAGACCGTCGGGGGACTCCG
>JALYGY010000205.1 GCA_030776865.1 Actinomycetota bacterium
GCGCGGCGTGCCCTTCGAGGACCTCATCCAGGAGGGGAACGCGGGGCTCATCAGGGCCGTCGAGAAGTTCGACCCCGAGATGGGCAACCGCTTCTCGACCTACGCCACCTGGTGGATAAGGCAGGCCATCACCCGCGCCGTCGCCGACCAGGCCCGCACCGTCCGTCTCCCGGCCCACGTGGTGGACTCCCTGTACCGTCAGCGCCGCGCCGAGAACGCCTTGAGCCTCGAGCTCGGGCGCGATGCCACCGAAGAGGAGCTCGCCCAGCGGCTCGGGAAGGGTCTCGAGGAGACCCGGCGCCTGCGCGAGGTGGGACAGCCGATCTCCAGCATCAACGCCAGGCTCGGCGACGAAGAGGGCTCCGAGATGGGCGACCTCCTGCCGGACGAGAGAAGCGGCGACGACTACGCCCGCGTCGAGATCGGGCAGTGGGAGCAGACTCTAGCCGAGGCCGTCAGGTCCCTGCCCGAGCGTGAGGCTAGAGTGCTCGAGATGCGCCACGGCCTCGACGGCAAAGATACCCGTACCCTCCGCGAGGTCTCCGAGGTACTGGGGATCTCGCAGGAGCGGGCCCGGCAGGTGGAGATCAAAGCGTTGAGGACCATCCGCACGGGTCGCTACGCCACCACCCTGCGCCGCGCTCTCTCCGAGGCCGTGTAGAGTAGCCCTGAATCGGCTAACCTTCTCTCGAGCAGCGCAAGCGGAGAAGGGAGCCTTTTGGAGACGACGGAGCCCAGAGCGCAGCGCGCCTCGGAGCTGTTCGAGGCGTTGAATGGGACCATCACAGATGGTTTCCCCGCGATCCACTCGTCTGTGTATCGTACCGGGGCCGGTACTCCTTACCTCCGGGCGCCAGGAGTGGTCCTGCTGGCGCGGCCGAGGACCAACGTCGCCGGCCTGGCCGGGTTCCTCGAAGGCTTCGACCCTGAGCTCGGTTTCCCGGCGTACCTTGACGACCCGACCCGGCTGCCTGACTCCTCCCAGCTCTGCAAGACGGCGGGACAGGTCTGTTACTCGTCCTTCGGACCCCGGCGCACGACCAACGAGAACGCCGCCGCCTACTTCGAGCGGCTCACCTCGGCAGGGCATGGTAGCGTCCTCGAGCACGCCAGCTTCAGCTTCCTGCTCTATGGCATCAGTCGCAGCGTCACTCATGAGCTGGTGCGACACAGGGCCGGCGTGGGATTCTCCCAGACTTCGCAACGCTATGTATCAGGAAGTGTACTACGCTTCGTGGAACGCCCCGAATACCAGAGCGACGAGGAGCTGCACCGGCTCTTCGAGGAGCGGGTAGACAGGGCCGCCGCCGAGTATGGGGAGATGGCGGATCGCTTGCTGGAGCGCCAGGAGGGCGGGAACAGCATGCTCTCCGCGGATTACAGGACGGACGCGCGCAAAAAGGTGCAGCAGACCGCTCGTTCCCTGCTGCCCAACGAGACTGAGGCCCCGATGGTCTTCAGCGGGAACGTGCGGGCCTTAAGGCACATCGTGGAGATGCGGGCCGACGCGCACGCCGAGAGCGAGATCCGCAACCTGGCGGTGCGGATCTTTCTCTGCCTTTTCACCGCCGACCCCATCCTCTTCGGCGACTACCGCATAGGGGAGCTGCCCGACGGCACCTTCACCGTGACGACCGAGTACAGAAAGGCCTAGGGGTACGTGCCGGCGTGCCCGGGAGCACGGGTGCTCCCCTCGGTGATACCGCCGCGCCACAGACCGGTTGATCAACCCCCGCGGCGCGAGCGCCGGGTAGGAGGCGGGGCTAAGGGATGATGCCGGTGTTCGGCGCTCGCGCGGGCGAGGCCGGCCCCGGGGGGCGCGTTCCGCGACCGGGAAGGCTCGCCCTGCCCGTTCTGCTTGGCGCCTTCGGTTCTTTCGGCCTCTTCGCCGGGACCTTCGCGGTCCTGCTCGCCGATCTGAGTCGCGCCCTCGACCTCTCACCCGGCCCCCTCGGGTTCGCCCTCTTCGTGGGGGCGGCTGCCTCCATCCTCACGATGGCCACCCTGGGATGGACCGCCGACCGGCTGGGGCGGCGGATGTTCTTGATGATCTCTGGCGGCGTGATGGGAGCCGGGATCGCCGCGTTGGCCTTCGCCGGTGGCTACGCGGCGTTGCTCGCGGCCCTGGTCGTCCTCCACGCCGCCTCCGGTCTCTACGACGTCGGGATCAACGCAGCCGCCGTGGACCTGGAGAAGTCCACCCGGCGCCGCATCATGGCCGTGTCGCACGCCGCCTTCTCCGCCGGCGGCTTACTCGGGGCCCTCTCCGCCGGCGCGCTGCTCTCGGCCGGCGTGGACTACCGGCGCGTCTACCTGGGGGTCTTGCTCCCGCTCGGGGCGGTGATCTTCACCGTTGCGACGACCCGGTTCCCCCCACCCGGCAGAGCGCCGGACGACGAAGACGGGGGCGAAAGACCCGCCCTCTACCGGAACCTGCCTCTGCTCCTTATCGCCGGGATCGCCACCCTGGCGCTTCTCTCTGAGGGGGAGATGGAGCACTGGTCCGGCGTGTATCTGAGGCAGACGCTCGGGCTCTCTGCTCTTGTTGGCGGATCTGGGGTCGCCGTCTTCTACGGCGCGATGGCCGCAGGACGCCTGGGGGCCGCCTTCGTAATAGCGCGTTTTGGCAACCGCCTAACACTCCGGGCAGCGGGGATGATGGCGGCGGGCGGGATGACGCTGGCGCTGGCCACCCGCGAACCGTCGCTCGTCATCGTAGGGTTCCTGGTGGTGGGGCTAGCCCTCTCGGCCGTGGTGCCCATAGCGTTCTCCGCCGCCGGGGATCTCGCGCCTGAGCGAGCCGGAGCTGCCATCTCGGTCGTCACCACTCTGGGTTATGGCGGCTTCTTGCTGGGGCCCGTGATCGTGGGTGGTTTGGCGGAGGTGCTCGGTCTGCGAGTCGCGCTGGGAATCATAGCGGTGTCCGGGCTCCTGATCTTCGCCCTCGCGCTGCGCCTGAAAGGGCCCTAGCTGACGTCCGGCTCCCGGTGCACCGCCTGCGAGAGCTGCCACTCGGCCGCCGCGACCTTTTCGTCCTCCACCCTCCCGAACAGGGGCTTCGCACCTCTAGCCTGATACACCTCCGGCAGCTTCTCGAGGTCCGAGACCCTTGCTATGGGACCGTCGAAGACCCCCCGTAGTCGTTCGACGGCCTCGGGGACGTACGGGGCGGCGTGGTAGGCGATGGAGCCCAGAAGGACGGCGCAGGCGTAGAGCGCGGCCCGTGCCTCCTCCGGGTCGGTCTTGCGGGTCTTCCACGGCGCCTGCGCGTCGAAAAAGCGGTTGGCCCGCCGACCCATCGCCAGCAGCTCCCCCAGGGCCTCGCGCGGGCGGATGGAGAGCATGCGCTCTTCGTAGTGGCCCTCGAGATCCTTCATGTCTGCGAAGACCTCGCCGGCGCTTTGCGAGAGCTCCTCCGGACGCGGGAGTTCTCCCTCGAAGTACCTCTCGGTAAACGAGAGGACGCGGTTTACGTAGTTGCCGAGGTTGCCGATCAGGTCGTTGTTCACCCTGGACTGGAACTCGCGCCAGGAGAAGGCGACGTCGGCCGTCTCTGGCAGGATGGAGGCCAGGTAGAACCTCAGAGGGTCAGCCGGAAAGCGCTCTAGGGCCTCGTGCAACCAGACGGCCAGGTTACGGCTGGTGGACATCTGCATCTCGCGCCGCTCGCCGTCCACGAGGACCTCGAGGTTCATGAACTCGTTGGCCGCTACGTCGTAGGGCAGGACGTAGGGCTCCTCACCGTCCTCGCCTACACCCATGAGCATCGCGGGCCACACGACGGCGTGAAAGACGGTGTTGTCCTTGCCGATAAAGTGGATGAGCCTGGTGTCCGGCTCCTGCCAGTAGTCGCGCCAGCGGTCCGGCTCGCCGGCCCGATCCGCCCACTCCATCGTGGAGGAGACGTAGCCGATGGGGGCGTCGAACCAGACGTAGAAGCGCTTGTCCTCGAATTCCGGCTCCGGCACGGGGACGCCCCAGAGGATGTCCCGGGTTATGGGCCGCTTCTCGAGGCCGCTCCCGATCATGCCAAGCACGAAGTTCTTCACCTGGGTGCGCCAGTGTTCCTGGTCGCCGATCCATCTCTTTAGGCGCTCGGAGAACTTCGGGAGGTCGAGGTAGAGGTGCGTGGTCTCCCTTACCTCCACCGGTCCGCCGGTGATCTTGGAGTGCGGCTCTATGAGCTCGTAGGCCTCGTACCAGCTGCCGCAGTTGTCGCACTGGTCGCCCCTGGCCTCCTTGTAGCCGCACACGGGGCAGGTCCCCTCGACGTAGCGGTCCGGCAAAAAGCGCCCCTCGGTCGGGCTGTACATCTGCTTGCTCTCGGCCTCGGAGACGTAACCGCCCTCCTTGAGCTTGCGGTAGAAGAGCTGGGTGTTCTTCGCGTGCAGCTCCGTCGAGGTGCGCGAGAAGTTGTCGAAGCTGATGCCGAAGCGCCGAAAAGTCTCCTCCATGTGGCCGTACCAGTAGTCCACGACCTCGCGGGGCACCTTGCCCTCGCGCTCGGCGGTTAAGGTGATGGGGACGCCGTGCTCGTCGGTGCCGCAGACATAGACCACATCACGACCTCGCGCCCTCAGATAACGTACGAACACGTCCGCCGGCAGGTATGCTCCGACCATGTGCCCGACGTGCAGCGGGCCGTTGGCGTAGGGCAGGGCCGAAGTGACGAGGTAGCGTTCTTTCCTTTCGTCCATGCCCTAAGAATAGCACCTCGTTAGAGGCATCAGGCATCAGGTTTCGGGTCTCAGTTTTCCCGTTTTACCTGGCGCCTGCGTGCTAAGATAGCGTCCCGTATGAGCCCGGAGTCTCACCTCGTCCCTACGGTGCGGACACGCCGCGCTCCGCGGGCGTGATGCGGGTTCCCTTCCAGCGTCTGTGCGCGGAGGCGAAAGAGCCCGCGAGGGCGCACGCGGGGGACGCGGGCTACGACCTCCGCTCGGTCGAGGAGGTGAGCCTCCCTCCCGGTGGGCGGGCGCTGGTGAGGACCGGTATCTCTCTCGCCATCCCCGAAGGATACGCTGGGCTCGTCCTGCCTCGCAGCGGGCTCGCGATGCGGCACGGCGTCGCGCCGGTCAACACCCCGGGGCTCATAGACTCCGGCTACCGGGGGGAGGTCATGATCCCCCTCATAAACCATGATCCCGATGAGACCTTCCGCGTCGAGAGGGGCATGAGGGTCGCCCAGCTCGTCTTCGTGCGGGCCGAGGATGTTACCTTCGCCGAGGTAGCGTTGCTCGAGGCCGGAGCGGATGGCCGGGGGGAGAGGGGCTTCGGATCTTCGGGGCCCTAGCGTGAGGTTTCTCTGCGACGCGATGCTCGGGGGCTTGGCGAAGTGGCTGCGCGCCGCCGGCTACGACACGTACTACGCCCGCGAGGGAACAGATGTCTCGGATAGATCCCTGACCAGCAGGGCGCTCGAAGAGGGGCGCGTGCTCCTGACCAGCGACGGCGGCTTCCTCCAACGCAAGCCGGTGAGAGAGGGGAGCGTGGCATTCCTCAGAGTTCCGCACCTCCCCCTCGAGGAGCAGCTCCGGCTCGTGGTAGGGCGATTCGCCCTCACCAGAGGGCAGCCCCGCTGCATGGAGTGCAACGGGGAGCTTGTCGTCGCGCCGCCGGACGCGGTGGCAGACCGGGTTCCGCAGGGGGTGATCAGGAACCACCAGGAGTTCTTCTTGTGCAAGGGCTGCGGGCGCGTCTTCTGGCACGGCTCGCACTGGGACCGGATCGTCGGACGCCTCGAACGGGTCTTCGCGTGAGGCTCTGGCGCTACGTCTGCCAGTGGTTGGTGGTTTCTAGGCATGAGCACCCGGTGGTGG